>NZ_JBRAKS010000004.1:0-35392 GCF_052745115.1 Candidatus Jordarchaeum sp. | reverse complement strand
TTTAATTTTAATCAATATTATTCTCCTTTTCTTTTGTTGTATTTGATAAAGTTGCGGAGCGCTTTGGCAGCACTGGTTATGCTTGGAAAAACTGGGAATTCTTCATTGATAAAAAGATTTCTTACCTTTTTAAGCTCCTCTTCATAAAAGGTACGTGGGAGAATAATTAGAACTGGTTTATTGCTTTGGTAGCGAATTTTTTTACATCCCTCCAACATGCCGCTGTATATGATTTTACTAACTTGGGCGTCTGCAAGTTTTTCTACCAAAATGGTATATTGAACTTGTACATCAAATATTACCGACCCAATGTTTTGGTCTTCACCTAATATTCCAAGCACATTTTCTAAAACCCCTGGGTAGTTGTAACTACCTGCCAGATCCAAAGGATTTTTAACACTGGTTCCCATACTTTGCACAAATTTACTTAATTTCTCTCTAGTTTTATAGGATAATTCGGGAACGTTAAATCCCTCCTCTATACAAAAATCAGTATTGGAAACACTCGTACCTCCCGAAATTGATACCAGTCCCAAGTTCTTACTAGTGGTTGGAGGACAAAAAACGAATACCGAGACGGTGTCTAAAAGCTCCTCAAAATCCTTAACCTTTACAGCACCAGTTTGCTCAAAAACAGCATCCCAAATTTTTGCAGATCCTGCGATAGAACCTGTATGAGAAGCAACCGCACGAGCGCCAGCCTCTGTTCTCCCACCTTTCCAAACAACTACTGGTTTTATCTCTGTAGCCTTTTTGAGGGACTTAATAAGTCTTTCTCCATCTTTAATTCCTTCAATGTACATTCCTATAACTTTGGTTTTTTCATCCTCGGCAAGATATTCTAAAAAATCTGGACTGCCCAAGTCACAGGCATTCCCATAACTGAAGACTTTACTATAAAGAAGTCCAATAGACTTTCCAACTATTGCGAAATTAATTGCATGGCCACCAGACTGTGAGATGAATCCCACCGGCCCAGGCTCCATACAAGTATCTGGGCGAAAAGATACTCTACTCTCAGGACAGTAAATCCCTACGCAGTTCGGACCGATTATTCTTGTTCTCGTTCCCCTTATAGCCTTTACCAATTTTTTTTCAAGCTCTGCTCCTTCTTCACTATTTTCACTAAATCCAGAAGAAAAAATAACTATACACTTAGCGTTTTTCATAACGCTTTCTTGAACAACCTTTGGAACTACGGCAGCCGGAACCTGGACAATCACAAGATCCACGTCTCCTGGAAGGTCTAGAAGATTCTTATAGAACTTTATCCCCATTACGCCATCAACTTTAGGATTAACGGGATAAATAGCCCCTTCAAAACCGCTTTCAATAATACTTTTTAACCAGTAAAGTCTACCGCGTGAAGAAGCACCCACTAAAGCTATAGAGTTAGGGTGTACAATTTCATCAATTTCATTGAATAGTTCGCTGTGTTTCTCCATTTGCATTGTATGTTGCCTCCAGTAGTACTTGCCGTAAACGATAACTCAGTTATGAAAATTAATTTATATTTTTAACTAGAACTTTGTAAACCTTGGGAAAAGTAGGGTCATAAATCATTTAAAATTTAAATTAATGTAATTAGGAGTTACGCAGTTGAGGGCTGTTTGTAGGTTAAATGGGCATGTTGTGGCGTCGAACTCTCCTCTTTTGCCTTGGATTGGTGAAAACCAGAATTTTTAATACCCAAATCTCAAAGAAAGAGCTAAAAAATGCTGAAATATAAAAAGAAGGCAAACTAGAGCAATCCCATCACCAACCCCACACAAATACCCACCCAACTGCGTAAGTCCTAGTAATAATAAATAATAATTTCTCCGAATGTTTTATATATCTACCATTAAAATTAATTTAAAAAGATCTTTTGCCATTAGTAAGTTTTGGAGCGTATAATTTATGGTGTGGCTCGATAGAAAAGGTGAGCACATTACCATTGAGATGCCTGAAGAATGGAACGGCGTTGTACCCAGTGAAATTTTTTTTGAGGAAGGTAAAAAATTAGTGGATTTGGCTGATAAGCAGAAACTCACTATCCGACTGTTGGGCGGTGTGGCTATTAGGATGCACACCCAGAATGTTGAGGATTTTTCCAAGAAGATAGGCCGATTAGGTATTGAGAGCGGGCAAGAATTTACGGACCTAGACTTTATGGCTTATAAAAAGCAAAGAGACAAAATTAAGAAATTTTTTCTTTCGCTGGGATACATTAAGCGAGTAACAACAATTTCTTCGGCTGTAAGTGAGAGGCAGATTTACTATCATCCAAAGGGCTGGTTCCACACAGATGTTTTTTATGACAAACTAAAAATGAACCACGACATAGAATTCAAGAATCGCCTAGAAATCGATTACCCAACCATAAGTGTCACGGACATGTTGCTTGAAAAAATGCAAATCGTAAAAATAGCAGAAAAAGACGTTAAAGACACCTGTGTACTTATCAGAGCGCATGAAGTGGGTGAAAAAGAGGAGGAATGCGTCAACGCCAAGTACATTGCACAATTATTATCTCAAGATTGGGGCTTCTGGTACACGGTGACAACAAACTTAAAGGGAATTAAAGAATTAGCACCAGAATATGGAGTCAAAGACCAGAATTTGAAAGACATAATCTCAAAGATAGACAAAATTTTGGAATACATTGAAGCAGAGAAAAAGAGCATGAAATGGAAGTCTAGATCGGTAGTGGGACCTAAAAAGGAATGGTATCGTCCAGTAGAAACAACCGAAACTGTGGGAGACTTCGGTATCGACACGCTGAGAAAAGAACTTAAAGCGAAAAAATAGAGCTTTGTGTCTTACGAGGAATCCTTTATTTTAACTCATTCAGATATTTCATCCCCTTTATCTATGGTATCTCACCTTAGAGTTAGCATCCAGTAGGGCCTAATAGTCTTTTTTTAGACATTTTATTCTTTTTTTACAAAAAGAATATATCATAATAGTTTTTAGAGTTCCGCATCACTAAATCCGGTAACAATGTTTCTGGTGTCTTTTTTGGAAACAGTAAAATGGAAATTTAACAGATTAATTTCTAGTGATGCGAGAAAAGGCCAACTTTTAATGATATTAGCGAGCCTGGCTTGGGGCAGCTCATTTCCCGCCGTCAAATGGGGTCTTAGCTTTATGTCTCCGCTAACATTCGTTTTTTTCCGCTTTGTTGCCGCGGGTTTAATGACTGTGGGGTTCGTACGATTTTTAGGGTCTGGGAAAGCTTTTTATTTTCTGAGGGATCGTAAAATTTTTGCTTTGGGTTTGTTTAATGCCTTAGGCTATCTATTCCAGTTTATTGGTATGCAATATACTACTGCGGGAAAAGCCTCACTTCTAATAAATCTAAATGTTATTATCGTGGCTATACTTTCTTTCCTACTTCTAGGTGAATCTATGGGCCGGCAAAAGATCTTAGCCATAATTATGAGTATTTTAGGGGTTTTTCTAATTACCACAAATGGTAATCTGCAAACCTTATGGAGTGGCACTTTCATGGGCGATATGATTGTGCTTCTGGGAGGCGGGGTTTGGGCGTTCTACATAGTATATTCTAAAAAATTTCTAAATAGTGCTCAAGTGAAAGGTGTTGAAATTAATTCCATGGATATTACTTCGGCTGTAATTATAATAACCATGTTTGTTTTAGCCATACCAGCAACGATTTATGGTTTGTATGATCTATCCTCTCTATCTACCCTGATAACAGCTCCGGCGATTATTGCAGTTTGCTACACTGGTCTGGTATGCACCGCCATAGCATTTACACTATATTTTGCCGGCTTAAAATACATATCAGCCTCAATTTCGGCCATTATAATGCTACTTGAAATAGTATTTGCTGTTCTTCTCGCTTTCATGTTTCTAAACGAGATACCCACCCTATTTACCCTCATAGGCGGTTTACTTATAGGCACAGCAATTTACTTAGCATCTAAGTAGAAAAATTGCAATATTCATTATGTTCAATCGCAAAATCATTAAATATTACAAAATTAGTAATCGTTTAGTAGAATTCGATTTAAAACCAAGATACACAAAAGGTTGCAGGCGTTGGGAAGTCAAAAAATACAATCAAAAATAGATCAAATACGTAACACTCTTAAAGACAAAACTGTCATGGTAGCGTTTTCTGGCGGAGTTGATAGCAGTCTGATGGTAAGCTTAGCCAAAGACGTGAGTAAAAAAGTTTTGGCAATAACCATAAACTCGCAGATTATTCCTCCAGAAGATGTAGAAAGGGCTAAACAGGTAGCCAGAGAGCTTGGCGTAAATCACACAGTTATTTGGGTTGACCGACTAAGTAACTCTCTATTTGTCGCAAACCCGCCTAATAGATGTTATTACTGTAAAAAGGAGTTATCTAGGACTCTGAAAAAAATTGCTAATGAGAAAGGCTACGAATTGATTGTGGAGGGAACAAATACTTCTGATATAGTCGGGCACCGGCCGGGAGCTTTAGCTCTACAAGAGGAGGGAATTCTATCTCCCTTTCTGACAGCGGATGTTACCAAAGAGGAAATAAGGCTTATTGCTCGTGAGAGAGGACTGAGTGTTTCAGACCAGCCTTCTATGGCTTGTTTGGCCTCAAGGATTTCCTACGGTGAAGCTATTACAGATGAGAAGCTCCACCGAATTGCAGAGGCTGAGCGATATATAAAACAAATTAGTAGTGTAACCATAGTTCGGGTTAGAACTCACAGAAATTTAGCAAGAATTGAATTAGGGAAAGATGAGCGAGAAAAGCTATTCTCAATAGAAATTCTAGATAAAATAGCGGAAAAAATGAAGGGGTTAGGATTTAAGTATTGCACTCTAGATGTTGAGGGTTACCGGACAGGAGCTATGGATGAGGTTCTGAAAGAAAAGATTACACTACAGCCTCCAAAGGCATCTAAAAAACTTAATAGTTAGATTAGGATTGGGTTGAAATGAGTCAACTAAGAAAAATTCTTGAGAAATTTTCTTCCGGTGAAATCTCAATTGAAGAAGCCGAAAATTTACTTAGAACAAACTGCATCTATGAAATAGGTGACTTGGTGAAGTTTGATATTAGACGTGAATTACGGGCTGGCGTCCCCGAAGTAATTTTTGCAAGTGGAAAGAGGCCCCAAGACCTAGTTAAGATTGTCAGTACCATAATATCGCAAAAAAACTATGTTTTGATTACTCGAGCAGGCGAAGAGCAAATTTCACTCTTAAAAAAACATATTCCTAATAACTGTGAACTGGAAATTTTCGAAAAATCTGAAACCATTAGAATAAAACACAAAGAAGAATTTTTCACAAAAACCGGGGGAAGGATAGGGATTATTACTGCCGGTACCTCGGATATTCCAGTCGCAGAGGAGGCTAAAATAATAGCAGAATCTATGGGTTGCGAAGTTTTTACTTCTTACGATGTGGGCATTGCCGGACTACACAGAGTTTTTCCTCCATTGGGTAAGATGATAGAAGCAGAAGTTGACTCCTTAGTCGTAGTCGCAGGTATGGAAGGAACGCTTCCCTCAATAGTTGCAAGCCTAGTTAATGTGCCTGTTATAGGAGTGCCCACCAGCACTGGTTACGGGTTCGGAGGAAAAGGGATTGGGGCGCTCACTACAATGCTGCAATCGTGTGTAGCAGGGCTATGCGTGGTCAACATTGATAACGGATTTGGTGCGGGGGCTACGGCAGCTCTGATAGCAAACAGGGTGGCAGAATATCGAGCAAAGTTAGAGAACTAAAGGGG
This sequence comes from Candidatus Jordarchaeum sp., assembly GCF_052745115.1. Classification (NCBI taxonomy): domain Archaea; kingdom Promethearchaeati; class Candidatus Jordarchaeia; order Candidatus Jordarchaeales; family Candidatus Jordarchaeaceae; genus Candidatus Jordarchaeum; species Candidatus Jordarchaeum sp. The sequence continues at coordinate 29,667 of NZ_JBRAKS010000004.1, read as the reverse complement.
GAAGTAAAAAATAATGAGCAAAGTAGCGTTTATTGATTGTCAAGCGGCTGGAATTTCAGGTGACATGTTTCTTGGAACATTATTGGACCTGGGTGCAAATCAGAATAAGATTACAAGCGCTATAGAATTGATTCCAAAATTTCTTAGAGGGTGCAAAGGGTTTGATATCAATATTAATAAAACCATCCGTTGTGGTTTAGCAGCAACGGAGGTTCAAGTATTATCCGATGACACGGCTGAAAATAGAACGGGTAAGGATCTTCTAGTTGCTACGATCGCCTGTACGAGAGAACTAAACCTATCAGAAGAAACTAAAGACTTTGCAATTAGAATTGTAAAAACCATCGTGGAAGCGGAATCTAAGGTCCACGGAGAACAATTAGGTCATACACATTTACATGAGGTTGGTTCAGCCGACACTCTGGTGGATGCTATTGGTTCCGCGGTGGCCTGTGAGGACCTTGGTTTACTGAAAAACTGTCAATGGTTCTGCACTCCAGTCGCTTTAGGAGGAGGTCACTTAACATTCTCGCACGGAGCAATGCCTGTCCCTCCGCCTGCTGTACTAGAAATCGCTAAAAACAGTAACTTTCCAATATTAGGGGGACCTATTGAAACGGAGCTAACAACACCCACAGGTGCCTCAATTATTTCCAGTTTAGATGTTATATTTTCAAATTTTCTACCCAGTGTAAAGAACATTCGAGTGGGATATGGTGCAGGAATGAAGGACTTTCCAAATTTACCAAACGTTTTAAGAATAGTTATTGGTGAGAGGGAACTTCAAAACGGGCAACCATATAACCTTGTTGAGGACTCTGTGGTGGTTTTAGAAACTAACGTAGATGATATTTCAGGAGAAATTTTAGGACACACAATTGATGTGCTTTTCGAAAAAGGCGCAAAAGACGTTAGTATAATACCCGTCATAACGAAAAAAGGTCGCCCCGGACAAATCATCAAGGTAATCTCCAGTCCTGAAGATGTACAAAAACTCGCAAGAACATTGATGGATGAGACTGGAAGCTTAGGTGTCCGCCTAACCCCTACATCTCGCCTCATTTTGAAACGTGAAATGAATGTTACCAGTATTAATATAGGGGGTAAAATCTACGAATTAAGAGTTAAAATTGCCAGAAACAGTGGTGGAAAAATCATCAGAATGAAACCCGAGTTTGATGATCTTAAAAAAATTGCAAAAGAAACAAACCTGCCGCTTAGATATCTAATAGCTAAAGTTTTTTAAAAAAATTGCAAAAGAAACAAACCTGCCGCTTAGATATCTAATAGCTAAAGTTTTTAAAAAACTAAGTGAAACATAAATTCAAATGTATTTCTTCCCTAGGTTAATTAGACCAGCGATATTTATTAACTCGATTGTTCAAGATTTTTCCACAACTGGTAAAAAACCTTATAAGATGTAAACCATTATAGGAAAACGAAAAACCCGAAGGAGATTACACTATTGGAAAAAAAAGAAATTCTAGAAGTCTTGAAAGAAGTACAGGATCCGGAAATGCCAGTATCAATACTAGAATTAGACATGGTAAATGAAGACGACATTACAATTGAATCCGATAAAAAAGTAAAAGTAACTTTCAAACCAACATCAGCAATGTGCCCAATGGGATCCGTGCTCGGTGTCCTCATCAAGAAAAAATTAAAAGATGCTTTGGGTGTTGATGCCGAAGTAAAGGTCCGACCAGGGGCACACATGAATGAAGAATTGGTTAACAGCATCATAAATAGCAAAGAAAGATACGATGAGATAGTTAAAAGATTGGAAGACGCCGGCCTATGCTAGAGTGGTACACCTAACTCTCTTTAAATTAAGAATTCTCTTATCACATATTACAATTATTGATATTCGCTCATTTTTCAAGTTAATATTAATTTTTTATGCACTCTATGCGGTGCTTCATTTTTTTATTTTTATACACTGTTTAAACACTGAATTTTCAAATTGATCACCCTTAAAAATTTTTCAATCAATTAACAAGAAATATTAAAAAAAGCAGTATGCAGTATTTTGCAAATTTTTTTAAACTAGAAGATTAAATGTTTAAAGTTAATGTTTAGTATTGAGGTTATGTTATGGATAAGGACAATTTAAAAGGCAGAGATCTTATAACAACTCAAGAATGGGGTATAGATGAGTTAGAATCTGTTTTAGATCTTGCCTTGGAGATGAAGAGAGAACCTAGGAAATTTTTTTCTGAATTGCAGGGAAAGTCGCTTATTATGCTTTTTTTCAATCCTAGTACACGCACCCGTTTATCGTTTGAAATCGGTATGACTCAGTTGGGTGGGCATTCTGTTCACATGGATGCGGAGAAAGCATGGATTGGTAAGGGCTCTGAATCCATAAAAGACACAGCTTCAGTTATGGCGAGATACGCTGACGGAATTTCTATTCGCATTTTTCCAAACATTACCGATTGGCAATATGGTAAGAGTAATGCAGTGGTGCGTGAATTTGCAAAGTGGGCTGATGTACCTGTAATTAACATGGAATGTGATATGTTTCATCCTTGTCAGGCTCTGGCAGATATATTAACGATTAAAGAGAAGAAAGGAAGTTTTAAGGGTAAAAAGTTTGTTTTGAGTTGGGTTTATCATCCTAGGCCTCTCCCGGTCAGCGTTCCTAATTCTGCGCTTCTCATTGCTACGAGATTCGGGTTGGATGTGACTTTACTTCATCCTAAGGGCTTTGAGTTAGATGAACAGATAATGCGTTGGGCTAAAAACAACTGTGAAGCCAATGGGTGCACCCTTGAAGTTTCACAAAATATGGAAGAGGCGTATAGTGATGCGGACATTATATATGTTAAGGCTTGGGGCTCTCTCAAACACTATGGAAAATTTGAGGAAGAAAAAAAGCTGAGGATAAATTTTAGAAACTGGATTTGTAATGAAGCATTAATGGATCTTACAAATAAAGATTCCATTTTTATGCACTGCCTACCTCTAAGAAGAAACATCGAAGCCACGGACGGGGTAGTAGATGGTCAGCACTCCATCATTTACGATGAGGCAGAGAACAGGTTACATGTTCAGAAGGCCATCCTTTTATTAACATTGTAGAGATGGTTTACATGTCTGGAATTGAAGTGATTAGAAAATTCATAAAAAATCACAATATCTCAGCGGAAATAATAGAGCTTGGTGAGAATACCGCTACATCCGAACAAGCAGCCAAAGCATTAGGAATAGACACCTCTCAGATTGCTAAATCCTTATTATTATTGAATGAGAACAAGGAGCCATTTTTGGTTATTGCACCTGGAGACAAAAGGGTTGATAAAAGACGGCTAGCTGAAATCACCTCTTCAAAAAAAGTCAAGTTCGCTGATGCGGAATTAATTGGAAAATTAACTGGATTCTCAATAGGCGGTGTTCCACCCTTCGGTCATTTGAGGGAGTTAACAACCTTTATTGATCAAGGGCTTTTCAAACATGAAAAGGTGTATGCCAGCGGTGGTTCTGACGATTCGCTTCTTGTCATAGATCCAAAAGTTTTAGTGAAAGTTACCAAAGGTAGAGTAATTGACATTTGCATTTAGGAATTTTTTTTGCTGAGGATGTATTTTATTGTTTTTTTAAGAATGTCTATTGACTCTAAAAATTCTTGTTTCTCGATGTACTCATCTTCGGTGTGTTCAAGAGTGGGGTCGCCGGGACCATAGCTTACCGTTGGAATGTTATACCATCTGCCAATTAGATTCATGAAGCAGGTTCCAGTTTTTCTAATGTATCGTGGCTCTATGTTTTTAACCTCACTAATCGCTTTAGCTAATTCCTGCACTAGAGTAGAATCTTTATCCGCTCTAAACCCCTCTATTTGGCTCAAGACATCATAACTTATTTGAACCCCACTCATTTCTTTAAATTCTTTAAACGTTTTCTCAATATCTCCCAGTAGCTTTGTGGATTTAACCATATAGGGAAAACGGACATCGATAAAAAATTGACACTCGCTGGGAATTACGTTAGGAGCAGTTCCTCCCGCTATCTGGGTAAGATTAGGAATGGTGGAATAGAAAGGTGATTTTTCACGAGTCTCAACTCTTTCCTTAAACCTTTTCCAAAGATCGTAGGCAAGCTCTATCGAGTTTTTGTAAACCCATGAGCATGCTACATGTCCCCCTCTGGTTTTCAAATTTATTTTGAAGAGCAGCCTACCTTTAGAAGCCAAACATATTCTATCACTTTTGGTTGGTTCCCCGAATACTGCATAATCGGCTTTCAGATTTCCCTCTAACAGGGTTTGAATTCCTTTCAGGCTGGATTCCTCCTCCACAACCCCTGCAAATATTATTGTTCCACTAATCTTCAGCTTGGGGAGAACAGAACCTGCCAGTATCATGGAGGCAACAGAAGCTTTAGCATCTACTGCTCCCCGCCCATATATTTTCCCGTTCTCTTCTCTTACTGGTATCTCTCCGGGCACGGTGTCAATATGTGACGATAGAAGAAGTACAGGTTTTCCTTCACCTATTTTGCCTAACACGTTTCCTGCGTCATCTTGCTTAACTTCGTAGCCCACATTTTTCATACTTTCCATCAAAAAAACCGAGAGCCTGTGTTCTTTTCCTGAAACGCTGGGGATCTCAAGCAGTTTTAATAAGTATTCTACGGGCTCCATCACTTTATCACGGTTCCTGTTTTTAGTGTAAAAGCTGAGGAAATAGGATTCTTTTCAATACTTGAGCAAATAACCACGGATTTTATACCCAGATTCAACGCTTCAAGAGCGGCGAATATTTTCTTTCTCATGCCTCCTCCCACTTTTTTAATAATTTCTTCCGCTTCTTTCTTACTAAGACTTTTAACCAACTCACCGTTAATAATCAAACCCGGAACATCGGTAACTGAAATAAAAATGTCCGCATTTACCGCCTTCGCTATATGCGCCGCTGTCCTATCCCCATCCAGATTAACCAACTCATAATCATAACTAATTCCAATTGGAGCCACAACCGGAACATATGCGTTTTCAAGAAGCAAACTAAGAAGCGTTCCATTCGTCTCAGTAATTTTTCCGCTGTAATCTCCTCTTAGCACCCTTTTTCTCCCATTCTCAACAGAAATTATTTTATCCTTTCTTTCTGCGATTAAAGTTTTTCCATCCAGTCCTGTTAACCCAATAGCGGGAATCTGATTTTTACGAAGCAAGGTCACTATGCTTTTGTTTACTTTGCCCGCCATGGCCATGACCGAAATATCCCGGGTTTCCTTGTCTGTAAATCTACTCTTAAAGCCACTTGGCGAGGTTACAAACTTGGGTTCTTTACCTAATTTCTGAGCAATCTCATTAATCTGCGGACCACCACCGTGAACTATAATTATTTTATGTTCCTTGCTCAGATTTTTCAAGTCTGTAACTAGATTCTCCGTTTCCTTATCTACTACCGCTCCACCGATTTTAATTGTAACAATCAACTCAATTCCTCGCGTAGATATACTTAATTTCTTAGATTTATCATAGAATCCAGTGTTTCAAGATTTCAGAAATTTTATTCTTCTGGTTCGAATAGAATCAGATTATTATTGTTATTCGCATGTTTGTAAATACTCCACAATTTTTTCTGGAATGTTGACTTCTGTGGCTGATACTATGTGTCTGAACCCCGGTGCGTGGTTAACCTCGTTTACAAGAAGTTGTCCCTCTTTTTCAAAGAAGTCTACTCCCACAATTTCACCTTTAGTCGCGGAGACTGATTTTAAAGCTAAATCTTCCATTTCAGGGGTAATCTCACATATTTCCGCTTTCGCCCCTATAGTTGCGTTGCTTCTCCAATCTCCCGGGATTAAATAGCGATACATCGCAGCAACTACAGATTCACCTATCACAAAAGCTCTAATGTCCTTTCCACTGTTAATAAATTCTTGTAGGTAGTAAACCTTGTGTAAAAATGAACCTAAAATCTCCCTTGATTCAAGTATAGCCTTTGCCGATTGCTCGTCCTTAAGGATTGCTACCAGCCTTCCCCAGCTTCCAATTAACGGTTTAAGAATGGCAGGATATCCTAACTCCTCGAGAGCTTCCAGAGCTGATTCATAAGAAAAAGCGACACAGGTTTTAGGGGTCGATATACCAAACTTATTCAATGTTACGGAGGTTTTCAGTTTATTTCCACAGATTTCTTGACACTCGGTTGAGTTTATTATCCTAAAACCCTGAGATTCAAGAACCGCTGAAGAGTAGAGCCCCTTGGTATAACTCACGGATCTTTGAAGAAAAAGATCAATTTCTGAAAATTCTTTTCCATTCTGAATTTTTAGATGCATTTTTCTGCTATCGTAAGGTTTGATTTTTATTCCCTGTTTTTTCGCTTCTTCCACGATTGCTTTTTCTTCCCATGAAATCTGATTATAAATCAGCCCTATATTAGTCAATATTTTCACCTATATTGTTTCCTCAATTTATCTATATAAATAAAAATTTAATAAAATAGGGAATGCTATAAACGTATAGTTTTATTCTCCCCAGTCTTCTTCCTCGAGTTGCGCAACCTCGAAAACGATGCCTCCGTTATTCTTCTCGATTACTTCTAGTTGAATTGCGCAGTCGGGGCACTCGACTATTTCGCCAATCATAAGATCCTCTTCTATAACGAATTCAAAGTAGCATTCAGGGCATTTGCAATTCATTCCGGTGACCTCCGATTTCAATAAAAATGTAGTTTTGTGTTTGAGGGCAAAAATGAGAAATAATATAAAAACATAATGTGTCAAAAATAACTGTATCTAAGCAACTAGTTCCGAACAGAACACAGTTCACTAACGGGTTGAATCTTGAATGAGCTTCTCAAGCTTATTATAGGTAGATTCTATCTTGTCAACTCTTTGGGCAAGGTTGACCATTTTCGAATTCAGTATTTCCTTTCTATTTGCTAGCATTCTTCTTACCTCAGCAGGAGCAGGACCGCCAATATGGTTTCTTCTCTCTATAGTTGTTTTCGGATCAATAGCCTTTTCAATCATATCTGTGTTTATCCTAATTACTTTTCCAGTCTCACTCTTGATTAGGCTAGTCAGGAGGCCGGGATCTGCCTTATTTCCACTTTTAAGAGTCTGTTTAACATAAATTCCTACTATTCTATGAGCTAAACGAAACGGTGTTTGTGTTTCCTTAATTATTAAATCCACAAGCTCGGTGGCCGTGGAGTAACTATCTGATATCAGGTTTAGCATTCGTTCCTGATTGAACTTGATTGTGCTAACTAAACCCGGCATAATTTGCAGTATAGACTTAACTGTGTCTAAACCGTGAAAAATGGGTCCCTTAATCTCTTGTTGGTCTCTGTTATATCCCGAAGGGATCCCCTTAAGTATGGTAAGAACCTGTACTAGATATCCGTAAATTCTGCCAACTCGACCTCTAGTGAGTTCAGCTACGTCAGGGTTCTTTTTTTGAGGCATTAAACTACTTCCGGTTGTATAAACCTCGTCTAGCTCGATTACACCGAACTCTCTCGTGGACCACCAAATTATTTCTTCGCATAACCTACTAAGAACAATCATCAAAAGAGATAGGGCAAATAGTATCTCGGATTCAACTTCTCCTCTGGAGGATATAGCGTCCATGGTGTTTTCTTGAACACCATCAAAGCCTAGAAGATTCGCGGTTAACTTTCGATCTATGGGCCAACTAACACCACTAATTGCTCCAGAACCAAGAGGACACAAGTTAACTCTATTATATACCTCCTCTAATCTGTCCACAATTCGTAAAAGAGGGTCAACATATGCACCACACCAGTGTGCAACAGTTGTGGGTTGTGCCTCACGCGTATGAGTGTAGCCTAACATAAGCGTCTCTAAATTTTTTTCTCCCACTGTAATAAAAGTGGAAATTAAATTAATAACTAATTTCATGACCTCATTTATCTGATCCCTGAGATACATTCTCATATCCACTAACACTTGGTCGTTTCTGGAACGCGCCAAGTGCATCATACCGCCATATTCCTCACCGATTTCTTCAATCACGGTCTTCTCAATGTTCATATGAATATCTTCTAACTCGGGTCGAAGCTGGAATTCTTTATTTTCAATACGCTCCTTTATCTTCCATAGTGAGACCAGAATCCTCTGAAGTGTTTTCTTACTTATAGCACCTATACTATATAACATGTAATCATGTGCAACAGTTCCAAATATGTCATAGATGGCTAGTCTTTCGTCGAGTTGTACATCCTTTTCAGCCGTGAATCTTTCCACTTCTTCCTTGGCTTTTTTACTAAATCTGCCTCCCCAAAGCTTATCACTCATTAGATTTTCCTTCTCTAGTGCATTTACTTGGATTTCACAGTTTTCACATTTTTGCTTTCTGGTTTGAGCACCTGAGCCATTCTTGACTGTAATCCCCATAACTCAATAAAGCCCAGTGATGCGAGCTGGTTGAAAGTGGATTTTCGGTCATAGGTTGCAAGATTCTCATCATAAAGGGCATAATCCGAGCTGCGGCCAACAACGGTAGCGTTCCCCTTATAGAGCTTAACACGCACAGTTCCGGTGACTTTTTTGTTTACACTATCTATGAATGCTTCCAAGTCTCCCATAAGTGGCTCAACCCAAAGACCGGTGTAAACCAAATTTGCCCACTGTTCATCAACAAGTTTTTTAAAGGTATTTTCATGTCTAGTACAAACCAATTTTTCAAGATCCTTATGCGCTTTAAGAAGAATCGTGGCTGCGGGGCACTCGTAAACCTCCCTTGACTTTAGACCGACAATTCTATCCTCCATGTGGTCGATTCTTCCAACTCCGTTGATGCATCCCAACTCGTGAATCTTTAGAATTAAATCTACACCGTTCATCCGAACACCATTAACAGAAACCGGGACTCCTTCTTCGAAACCTATCTCAAAATAAGTTGGCTCATCTGGAGCATCTTCGGGAGAAGTTGTCCAAAGGTACGCATCGTTGGGAGGCTCAACTTCAGGATGCTCCAAAACTCCACACTCAATACTCCTACCCCACAAATTCTCATCAATACTATACGGCGACTTCACTGTAACCGGAATCGGAATATCTCTCTCCTCCGCATAGGCAATCTCCTCATCTCGGCTCATACCCCACTCAACCACTGGCGCAATAATCTTCATATCTGGCGCAAGGGTGTTAATCGTAACAGAAAAACGTACCTGGTCATTTCCCTTACCGGTGCATCCGTGTGCAATGCCTTTAGCCCCTTCTTTCTTAGCGATTTCTACTCCCCATTTTGCGATTAGTGGTCGTGATAGAGATGAGCTTATTGGGTAAGCATCCTGATAGAGTGCATTAGCCTTTATTGCTTTAAAGACGTAATCCTTTACGAATTCTTCCTTCGCGTCGATTGTATAGTGTTTTTTGGCGCCAAGCTTTTTTGCCTTATCTTCTATTTCTCTAAATTCTTTAGATTGCCCCACGTTTAGGGTTACCGTGATAACATCTGTATTGTAATTTTCCTGCAACCATTTGAGCATGCAGGAAGTGTCTAAGCCTCCGGAATAAAGTAAAATACAGAGATCTATTTCCTCCGGTGTTGCGGTGAACGTAGCTATTCTATCTTTTATCAATACTTAACCTCCAAGTCGGGAAAAGTAGATGGGCAAAAGTAATATAGATTATAATTTCAATTTAACGTAATAATCAAAACAAATTCTATTGTAAAACGTTCTAAAAGTTACACATCTAAAAAATATCTGACACCTGCACTCAACTAATTGCTAAGATTCCTTAACTAATGTTAAATAATCCTACAATACTTAATTATAAGTTAAGTTGTGAACCCCTATTTTTAATCTATTTTTTTAGAAGTTTAGGACAGTAAATTTAATTTGAGAATTGCTCCTATATTCATATACTCTCATAAAAGGTGTTTGCCATGATTACTGAGAAAACTGCATTAGAATATTTAAATGACGCTAGAGAACATTTAAAAAATGTCGATTATACTGGGGCTTTTCTTAGATATATTCGTGCGGGGTGTTTTTTTAGAGAATCAAGCGATTTAGTGACCTCTTTTGATTGCTATAATAAAGCCATGCAATTGTTCCCCAAATATTTGAATAAACCACAGTACACTGCTCTGGTTTATAGTGGTTTTGCTTCTTATTACCGTGGTGTTGGTAAAAGTGATAAGTTCCTAGAATATCTTTCAGAATCTGTTAAGATGCATGTTAAAGCAGCTGAAGAAAGCCTAACCGAAGTTGGTAATAAAGGCAAGAAAAAAACTTCATTAATTAGCTTAGCGATTTCAGAGTATAGCTGGGCTTCATTCTGCAGCTTTCTCCTGGGTGAAAAAGAGCTGGCAAAGAATCTGGCTGTGAAAGTTGCTGAGTTGCTTGAAACCAAAAGATTGAAAAGGGGGATACGGGAGTTAGCAAAAACTTGTGAGGCTCTATTTCTGCGAAATTTAGACGACGCCCTGTTTCACTGGGTAAGATTTCAAGAAAAATTATCGAATGACTATTTTGGAGAAACTCAGTACTATGAGTATATACGCATTGTGGAAAATTGTTTTAATATTGTAAAGAGTGGAGAAAAATAAAAATTTTTATCAGGGATAAGTACTTTAATCCATAAATTTTTCCTAAAATTGTAATAGAAACAAAAATTTTTTAAAAGTATATTTCTCTTTTGATAAATAAATTCCGTTCATCAAAACATATAAGTTAGTCAAGTTATATTAAAGATTTAGAGATTTTCGGTGGGAAAGCTGTGAACGAAAAGAACTGCGAAATGATGATAAACAAGGCAAAGAAATACGAATCTCAAGCCACTGACACCGTGGCAGGTCAAGAATACATAGAAAAGGCAGCCGATAATCTAAAAGAAGCAGGAGACTGCTATTTTCAAATAAATAATTATGAAAAGGCGCTCAAATGTTATAAAGAAGCCTTGAAACATCATGAAAAACTTAAATATGCTGTCTCCGTAGCTATGGATTCCGAAGGTATAGCTAAGTGTTATCAAAATCTTGGAGAATTGGAGGAGTCTAAAAAATTTATGGAACAAGCTGCGGAAATCTACGCCAGTCAAGGCGAGAAAATGGCTATGGCGGGTAATCTTGTTTCCGCGGCTCTTCTTTACAGTGATGCGGCGCTAGCCTATAAGCTCTTTGGACATTCTGAAGCTTTTAGAAACCATTTTGAGTTAGCGGCTCAAAATTTCCTAGAATATGCTGAAACGCTATTAGAAGAAAACGATTACCGTTACGCCGCTTGTAACCTAGGTTGGGCTTCTTTATGCCACTTTGCAATATCCAATATTGATGATGCCGTTGACACCGCAAATAAGGCGTTAGGAATATGTGAAAAAAAAGGCGTAACCGATGATAACTACGAATTAGCTATTATGAGCAAGGCTATTTGTGATAACGACCTTCAAAGGGCGAAACAATCCCTTAATAAAATTCGTGAAAACCTTAGTGAAACAGAATTAAAAATCATAAATCAATGCCTTCAGAATTTGAAATAATTTATTGATTCTGCGAAGATTAATAAATATTATAATACTACAATTTATTAAGAATAACAATCATGGTGACCTACGTTGGCGTATAAGGAAAGCGATACAAAACGAAAGATCGAATACTATGCAGATACTGCTAACCTACTTCTTGAAGAGGAAGCATATGATATTGCATCTGATTTTTACACTTTAGCAGGCTTCTATAGCTTAAACTTAGGAGATTCCGCTTCAGCTAAAGAATTCACGGCTAAAGCCTTAGAATCATGTAGAAAGGGCAACATTCAAGATCACCATTATCTTTTTGCTTTATCGCTTCAGGAACTGAGCTCGAGCAATATCGATAAAGCCGTTGAATATTGGAATAGAACAAAGAGCAAATATACAGAAGATGAGATTGAGCTGGTGGAACAAATATTGGGTGCTCACAGGGAGGTGCTTCCTCAAGAAGGTGCTGAAGAAGCTTTGGATACTTTCTTAGAAGTTACTCAAGATGAAGAGGAAAGAGTGTCAATGGAGATATTTGAAGAAATAGCCCTAGAAACTACTCAGCAAAAGACGCAACCAGTTGAGGAAGCATCTCAGGAAACAATTTCACCTTATTGGGCTGAGGAAGAAACTCCAGCTGTAAGAGAAAAGGAATATCCGCAACCAGAAACACCAGTTCAAGAACCTGAGGAAGAGTGGGAATTAGTACCCGAACCTTCAGAACCAACACACATAGAACAACCCGAAATAGAACCAGTAATAAAAGAAGAAGCAGAAGAAATCATTCGAAGACCAGAACCCTTAGAACCAGCAAAAGAAACCTTTATTCCCTCTCAAATGCCTCCAAAACCACAAATAATGCCAGCAGCACCCAGAATAAGTCCCCAAGAATTTGAGTTATCAAAACCTCAACCTACAATCACTTCTCAACCTCCACCCATTGAAGGTGGGCCACCTGCACCAGTTAAAGAAGCCCCAATCACTTCCGCAATAAAAGTTTCTGGAAAAAACCTATATGATAGAATAAAAATAAGTGATATGGCTTGGAGAGTAGGAAGAACAGAAAAAGAGATGGTAGACGCGCTTTCAAATCTAATAAATCAAGGCAGAATCCCAGGATACATACAAGCAGGTGAATACATTCAAAATCCAAACGTAGAGAGAACCCAGCTCTCAACCCAAATTGCTCCCACACCCACAGCTGAAGCCCCAAGCAAATTCTTCACAACCTCTGAAGCAGACGTCACGGCTGCAACTAAAGAAGGATACAAACGGTGCGGAGTATGTGGAGTAGAAATCCCAGACTGGACAAGAATTTGTCCTAAATGTGGAGCAAAACAGTAAAATTACAGGCTTAAAAATAAGCCAAAACATCTAAAAATCTCTTTAAAAATTATCAAGCACTTCTGCCCAATTTTTATTTCATCATTTTACGAAGAGAAAGAATCTTATTTTCAAGTATTTGATAAGCCTTCAAAGCATCACTTCTTTCAACTATTAATAAGGTGTCTGTGTAACAGGAAATTATTTGGGTAATGTTTATACCATTAGTCGAAAGAAGGTCTGTAATATAAGCGATAACTCCGGGAACATCAATAATTTGTTTAGGGCTGATAATGACAATCGCAGATTGATCTTCAATCTCTAAAATTATATTCTTCTCACCAACTGCCTCTACGATTTTTTCTTTACTTTGCAAATCAGTTACCACGGTGAAGGTCTCAGTTCCTTGAGTCAACTGGAGGAAGCGAAAAGAGTTAAGAGATTTAAAAATATGTTCAAAGCGAATAAGGAAAATTTTTTGATTAATGGTTAAAATAGCTACATCATTCTTCAGTTCCAATATACTGTTAGCAATGACTCCTGCAACTTGCTCCTCTAAAAACTGTTTTTTTGATTGTAATTCGTCCGCATAACGCATCAAGGCCATTTTTATAGAGTCAACATTCACCGACTTTTTATCCACAATTTCTATTACCTGTTCCTTAATCATATCTGCTAGAGCTGAAAAATTAATTACCCCTTGACGTAACCCATCCATTATAGAAGGCTTACCACTCACAATCAGTCGCGCCGCCTCGGCAATTGAAATACTGTCTTGTTTTCCACTTCGAGGCATCACCATTCCTCATAAAATTAAAATCGATCGTAACTTTAACAAAACTTACTTATACATCTACTTTTCCATTTTTAAACTCTATCATATCTCACACTAAAAAGTAATATACGACTATTAACCGGAATCAAACACTCCCCAAAAAAATGCTAATAAAAATTATTTTCAAAAATTTCCAAAAACTTGTAGTATAAAACTAGTAATTTTACTAACTCTTATCCTCTAAGAGGCTTTTTAAGAGTTCCAGTGTCTTATCAAACTCTTCCTTCATCTTAGGGTTGTTAAAATTAAAATTCGGCAATACCTCTACCAAGATTTCCTTCCCAAATTCACCCGCCCCCTTTTCTCGAACTATTTTTCCCATCCTTTCTAATAGTCTCACCATCTCCACATTTTCATCTCCAGAATTAATAGCGGTTCTTAAACCCTTTACAAGTTCAAGCATTACCCGCTTCAAGATTTCATTATCCATCTGTTCAACCAATTCTAAACTATTTAATAATCCATCAAAGGCAGCATTGAATCTTTTTAACTCCCTCTTCATAATCTCCCTGTATTCTTCCTCCTTTAATAGTGACAAATAACTTTCAAACAAATTATTCAAGCATATTAACCCATCTACTCGACTACTAATCGATAAAAAATACTCTTTAATCTGAAAATAGCACTCTGCTGCAGAATTGAAAAAATCAAAAGCCTCATCAAATAATTCTTTGTCTAAGCTATCTTTCGCAGCTGAGATAAAAAGTTCCCCCGCTCTACTATAGTAATGGCAAACCGAAACCCGTTCATCAATCTTGCTTTGACAAACCGCAGCCCTCCTTAAATTACGAGCCAGAGCAACCTTACCAATTTCCTCAGCCTTCCTATCCGCAAGAATACACTGCACTAAAGCCTTCTTATAATACAACCGATAATTATCTTCATCAGACAAACGCTCAAAACACTGCGCCGCACTCTCGTACATCCCCCCCGCACGCAACGGTTCGCTACACTCCACCCAACAATCACCAGACTTGATAGCAAATTTAGCTGCAGACACATAGTTCTTCATTCCCCCGTAAATTATAGAAATTGTCTGGAAGTCGCGGGCGGCATCAACAATTCTCCCTACAGAATAATTTCGCTCAGCATCCCTAATCGCAGTCTCTAAATTCCTATCTTTACTCATTAGACCACCCTAAGACCATCCACTTGCCTAAAAAATTTTTGAACAATAATAATTTTGTGTTAATAAATTTTGATGAACTACTTGATTTTTGCTTTCCTCTATTATACCTATTCTTCTACACTGTTGATATAGTTTTTGTTACTGCTGATTCAAACTTTAAAGAGCGTTTTATCCGCAAAACTTATATAACGTCCCTCAATATATAGTATTGCTATATATTGTAACACATAATATAAGAATAATGAAGGCAGGCTGAAAAATGGACGAGCTAGAAAAAAAATTACAATCATGGATAAGAGAAATGAACCGAGGAATACTAGAACTATTCGTACTTGCACTAATAAAAACCGAATCAATGCACGGAGCACAAATCTCAAAAAGAATGTACAAACTAAGCGAAGGAAAAATAGAACTCAAACCCGGAACCATATACCCCCTACTCAAACGCCTAGAAGAAGACGGATGGATAAAAAGCCAAATCCACCAACCAGAAGGAGAAAGAGGACCCGAAAGACACATCTACTTCCTAACAAGCTCCGGCGACAAACTATTCCAAGAAATGCTCACACACTTCTCAGAATCAATATACAACCTACTATACTTCATAGACGAAGAATTCGGACTACTAAAACGCCTGCAATCAATCATGAAAGAACTAGATAAAAGTTAATCATAATCATTTATGGGAGGACAAAATAGAATGGCACAAGAAGTAGAGTTAAAAGTAGCAGAAATAGATCGAAGAAGCGCAGGAAGAGGAATAGTCCGAGTAGACCCTGACGCCATGTCCAAACTCGGAGTATCCTCCGGAGACATAATAGAAATCAACGGGCATAAAAACACTGGCGCCATAGTAATGTACGGACCACCAGAAGACCGAAGAACCGGACTCATACGCATGGACGGACTAGTACGACAAAACGTCGGAAGCAGCCTCGGAGAATACGTAAAAGTCAGAAAAGCAGACACCAAACCCGCAAACAAAGTAGTCCTCGCCCCCGCAGAAGAAGGCAGCAGACTCCGAGCAAACGAAGAAGCACTAAAAGGAACACTAATCAACAGACCAGTAACAAAAGGAGACCTCATCAGCATAATGGGAACCATACCCAGACAAAGAGAGGATGCATTCCCATTCTTCGGACCAGCAAGACCCTTCTCCCTCGGAGAAATAAGACTAGTAGTAACCCAAACCACACCCGCCGGAATAGTACAAATCACCGACACCACAAAAGTAGAACTCCTACCCGAAGCAGTATCCCTAGCCAAAGCAGTACCCCTCGTAACCTACGACGACATCGGCGGCCTAGAAGACGCCATATTAAGAGTAAGAGAAATGATCGAACTACCCCTAAAACACCCCGAACTATTCCAAAGACTAGGAATCGACCCCCCAAAAGGAGTACTACTACATGGTCCGCCTGGATGTGGCAAGACTTTGTTAGCTAAAGCTGTTGCCAACGAATCTGACGCCTACTTCATATCACTTAATGGACCCGAAATCATGAGTAAATTCTACGGAGAATCAGAAGCAAAAATAAGAGAAATTTTTGAGGAAGCCGAGAAAAACGCTCCCGCAATCATATTCATAGACGAACTAGACTCCATAGCACCCAAAAGAGAAGAAGTAACCGGCGAAGTCGAAAGAAGAGTAGTAGCCCAACTACTCGCACTCATGGACGGACTCAAAGGCAGAGGAAGAGTCATAGTAATCGGAGCCACCAACCGGCCAAACAGCCTAGACCCCGCGATTAGAAGACCCGGAAGATTCGACCGCGAAATCGAAATCGGAATACCCGACAGAAACGGCAGAAGAGAAATATTCACAGTACACACCAGAGCCATGCCCCTCGACGAAAACGTAAACCTAGACGAACTCGCAAACCGCACACACGGCTACGTCGGAGCAGACATAGCAGCACTAGCCCGAGAATCAGCCATGCACCGACTAAGACAAGTACTACCCGAAATAAACCTCGAAGAAGAAACCATCCCCCAAGAAACCCTAGAAAAACTAGTAGTAGACCAAAACGACTTCGAAGAAGCCATGAAAATGGTACACCCCACAACAATGAGAGAAGTAATGCTCGAAATTCCCAACGTCAAATGGGAACAAATCGGCGGACTACAAAACATCAAACAAGAACTAAAAGAAGCAGTAGAATGGCCACTCAAATACCCCGAACAATTCAAAAAAGTAGGAATCAGACCACCAAGAGGAGTATTACTACATGGTCCGCCTGGATGTGGCAAGACTTTGTTAGCTAAAGCTGTTGCCAACGAATCAGAAGCCAACTTCATATCCATCAAAGGACCAGAAGTATACAGCAAATGGGTCGGTGAGTCTGAGAAAGCAATTAGGGAAGTTTTCCGTAAGGCTCGTAGTGCTGCGCCGTCGATTATTTATTTTGATGAGCTTGATTCTTTGGCTCCTCGTCGTGGCACTTGGGAGGGTAGCCGTGTTTACGAGAGTGTTTTGAACCAGTTGTTGGTTGAGATGGACGGTCTTGAAGAGCTGAAGAGTGTTGTGTGTGTTGCCTCAACGAATCGGCCCGACCTTGTGGATCCTGCTTTAATGCGTCCTGGACGCTTTGACCGCTTGGTTTTGGTTCCTGCTCCGGACCGAGAGAGTCGTTTGAAGATTCTTGAGATTTACACGGTGGAGGCGGGTATGCCTCTTGCTAAGGATGTTAGCCTGGAGCGCCTTGCGGATATGACTGAGGGCTTCTCTGGTGCTGATTTGGAGAACTTGTGTCGCGATGCTGGTATGGCTGCGATTCGGGAGTTTGGTCGTGACGTTGAGAAGGTTAGTTTGAAACATTTTAAGGAGGCTATGGAGCGGGTTACTGCGAGCATTACGCCCGAGATGGTTAAGCAGTACGAGGAGATTCAGAAGAGGCTGGTTGGTAAGCGGGAGAAGCCTGACTTGAGCTATCTTACTTAAAACGGTTTTTCATTAGCCTTTCTTCCTCTTTTTCCATTTTTTACCGTATACGGGAAGTATATGCTTGTATTTTGCTCAACAAGTTTCCCCGAAAAGAAGCGTTTTTTTAAGCCCCCGAAACAAGGGAATAAACAACCACATAATTAACGAGAAACACACGTGAACAAAATTAATAGAAAAGGTGGGCACATGTTCTAAAAGCACATGGTTGCCCAAAATAAGGTCATTCCAGACCACTCACCGGCTGAAAGGCGCCCCACACCTTCCGCATAAGGGCGCAAAAAATGGTACAACCCTTGCAAAAACCGTTCTCCAGCTACGGATATTGAAAGTTTTTTATTTGTTGATTGGAAAAGTAGATTTTGGATTTTTTTGTGTTTTATTGTTTTTACATGTTGTTTTTGGATTATATTAGTTTAGGTTAGATTATGTCGTTTTTTTGGGCTCTGTTTTTCCAGTATTGGCCGTATGCTAGTAGTGTTGCTGTTGTGATGAGGCATGCGACTACGATTATGAGTGATAGGTAGACGTCGAAGTCGGTGTATTTTCGCAGAAGGTGGTGGAGTGCTACCCAAGCGTAGCTGAATGTTAGTATGCCTATGCTGGCGAAGGATATTCCGCCTTTTAGTAGTTGGTTTCCGTAGTGGTCTGTGTATTCGTTGAAGGTTTTTTGGATTTCGGTCCATTTTTGTGTTTGTTTTTGTTTTTGTAGTTGTTTTTTGGTTTGTTGGGCTTGGTTTTTTATCCATTTTAGTCCGTAGTAGTTTATTGTGAATCCTGTTATGGTTAGTATGATGCTGCTTATGATGTATACTCTTATGTAGTCGGGGGTGATTGGGGGTATGGGGGTGAAGATCATTCGGGTTAGTATTCCGGTGGATATGATTAGAAATCCAAGGCAGGTGATTAGTGTTCCCCATAATTGTATTTTTCTTCCGGTTTCGAAAAAGTCGTGCTTTACGATATGTTCGCTCATCAATTTTATCACCTTGTGCACTGTATAATTTGGTGTTAGGAACTTCTTTTATTTTTAATACATATAAAGCTTACAGCTATTTGAGGCATATATTCCAAATTGTGTGAATTATTTTTTGTTGACGCGGGGTTTTTAAAGCTACTGTTTTGATTCTGGTTATTTTGGAGTCGTTTTTTAAAAATTATTGATGATTTTTATATATTTTTTATTGTTATAAGAGAAATGGTTTTTTGGTTCCTGTGGGTTGCTTTTTTGAATAATTTTAAATATCTGTCTACTGTTTGTTTATTATAGCTCTGATGACGGGAATTTTTCGCCGATTTTTTCCTTCTTTCAGAGTATAATCTCACAGGGTTAAGAAATTGATAGATTCCGGTAATGTAAAAGTAGGAGTTCGTGGAGTATATCTGGCTCAAACTAATTACGGAAAGTCTCCTGTTGTGGTACTGGCTGATGGAAAAGGTAGATTGTTGCTGATCTTTATTGGCGCCTTTGAGGCGGCGAGTATACAAATGGCTTTGAACGACTTAAAACCTGAGAGACCAGGAACACACGACCTATTAGTCAGTTTACTTTATGAGATGTCCACTGAAGTTGAGAGAGTATCGATAATCGATATAAAAAATGGAGTCTACATTGGGCGGATAAACGTTAAGTCCAATGGTTCGAATAAAAGTTTGGATGCAAGGCCGAGCGACTGTATCGCAATCGCCCTTAGAACAAAGTCGCCAATCTTTGTGAAAGAAGAAGTTATGGGCAGGTGCTCAGTTACAGAAGAATACTTCTCAAAATACTCTGACAGCATGGAAGACATTGAGTTAGGCTAAATTTTTTATTTCAAAAATTCTTCTTATTTTAAAACTAATTTGTTAAAAATCATACAATAGCGGAAGAAAGAATAACTGATAATGTTTTTACCTTGAGAATTGCGAACTTGTTATGATTGAATTATTTGTTAGGTTGTGCTTTGCAATTCTCTAGAGTGCTTCTCATCGATTAAAAGTTTGATTTCCTTTCCCCTAATTTTAATTAATTTGTATCTTTTGAGGGCGTTTATGGTGGTAGTGTAGCTTTTAATTAATCCTAGTGAAGTTTCATTCACAAAATCTATTTCTTCTATCATTTTGCCTGCTACCCAGTCTCGCATCTCAAATTTATCGCAGTTATTATGGTCTATCAGGAAGTTCACTATGTAAATGAGGGTGGGAAACTTTACTCTAATACCATGCTCGAAATCCTTGTGGAAATCTTCCAGTCTCTTTTTTAATCTGGTTTCAGCGGCTCTCTGATAGACTTCTTTGAATCTGTCCCTGAACTTGGTCCCATAAAACTCCGCGAGCCGAGTATACTCTTCCATATGTAATATTGAACCCATATATAAATATAAATAGTGATTATGGTTTTTTTACCAAGGTTCTAAATTCCTTTTTTCCAAAACCTGTATTTTTTAAAATATTCTAAACCCTAGAGTTTTTGGTAATTGGAAAAGTACCAGAAAGTTTATATCATATCATGTTTTACAAGAACCGCAGAGTCTAACGACTTGTCTTCGAACGAATGAAGAATCTGTGTTTCCAGAAAATGTTCTAAATCTGATTTGAGGTGTAGCACCGTGGCTGGAGTTGGCTGTTTCCACCTTTGTTAAGAATTTTCGCCTCATGATTTTGATTTTCTTGGGTCTTCCAGCTACTGTTACAGATAATTTTTTGGAGGTTAAAAAATGAGGAGGAATTCAGTTCACCAAGCTTAGAATTCCCAAAGGAACTCAAGACTACTACTTCGACTATTTGGAAAAGAGATCTTATATAGAGAATAAAATGAGGAAGAACTTTGAGCTTTGGGGTTATAAAGAGATTCGAACACCCACCTTTGAGTATTTTGAGTCGCTCGCTACAGGTACTGGTCTGGAATTGCAGGAGAGCATGTTCCGTTTCAAGGATAAGGGTGGGCGCCAGTTAGCCTTGCGTGCAGAAATGACTAGTCCCATTGCCCGTGTTGTGGCCACCGAGCTTAGGAGTCATCCTCTTCCTATGAGGATGTATTATTTAGCTCCCATGTTTCGCTATGAAGAGCCTCAGTCTGGTCGTCAGAGAGAGTTTTGGCATGCAGGAATTGAGCTTTTTGGAAGCAGTTTACCGGACGCCGATGCTGAAGTGTTAGCGGTATTTATTACCACTCTTGATGACATTGGTTTGAAAGGTGTTAGTGTGGAATTGGGGCATGTGGGTCTCTTCAAATCTATTGTTGAAGAGGCAGGCCTTTCTCTGGATGAAGCCGCTGCTATTCGGAGGAGTATTGATAAGAAGGATGATGCAAGTTTAGAAACGGCGTTAAAAGAGGTGGATGTGAGTTCCGCAATGAAGGATGTTTTCCGGCTGTTACCCAAACTACGTGGAGACATTAGTGTAACGAAGAAGATTCTGGACAATGTTGATAACGAAAACGTGGAGATCTGCATAAAAAACATCTCAGATACTGTCAAGCTCCTTGAACTGTATAAATTAGATTCCAGAGTTATGGTGGATTTGGGTATAGTTAGGGGAATTGACTATTATACGGGTGCGGTTTTTGAGGGTTTTGTCAAGGATTTGGGAACAGCGTTGGGCGGTGGTGGACGCTATGATAACCTAGTGGGGGAATTTACCGGTGAATCTATACCTGCAACCGGATTTGCTATAGGTGTGGACCGCTGTCACCTTGCATTAGAAAAGCAGGGATTCAAATTCCCTCTAAAAAATAGCCCTCAAATACTAATATTGTATATAGACCAGGAACTCAAGGGAGAAGCAGTAAAAATTGCAGTGAATTTAAGGAAGCTTGGATTATCAACTGAAATAGATATATTGGAGAGAAAACTGACTAAGGGATTGGAACATGCAAACAAGAGAGGGATACCGTACGTGGTTATCGTAGGGAAAACAGAATTTGAGCAGGGAGAAGTGGTGGTCAGAAACATGGAAAAAGAGATGCAAGAAAAAGTAAAAATTGAAAAACTCAAAAACTACTTCCAGAAGTGACACAGCATTCAGTTGAGAAAAAATTTGAACATTTTTCTATCTATAAAAAGGTAGTAACCTCCTAGCTTTTTGATATTTAGTGTTCCGTAATCTGCAACAATTTTTTGATAAAGAAGCTTGAAGGATTGGTGTGTGAAACGTTGGAAATAAGAAATTTGAACTCGCTCAAACCCAGTGAAAGGGAAGTAATAATATGTCGTAGCGGTTTAGACTTTGATAAAATAGTTCCCTCGGTGCGAGAAATTGTGGATGATGTAAGGCAAAGGAAGGACTTGGCGATTATCGATTACACCTCAAAATTTGATGGAGTAACTCTTACCAAAGAAAACATTAAGGTATCCCAAGAGGAAATAGATTCTGCTTATCAAAAGGTGTCAGAAAATCTGCTAAAAGCTGTTAAGAAGTCGATAAGTAACATTAGAAAGTTTCATAAAAAGCAGATACACGAATTCTCCTGCAAGACCCAAACTGGTGTTCGTGTCTCCCAAATAGTTAGACCCTTAGAACGGATCGGAATTTATGTTCCCGGTGGTAGAGCTGCCTATCCGTCAACGGTTTTGATGACCGCTGTTCCTGCTAGATTGGTGGGTGTAGAAAAAATAATGGTGTGTACTCCGCCCCGTGAAGACGGGAAGGTTAATCCCGCGGTTCTGGTGGCTTGTAATGAGGCGGGTGTGAACGAAATTTACCGAGTGGGAGGCGTACAAGCCGTAGCCGCTATGGCCTATGGAACACAGTTAATTCCCAAAGTTGAAGCAATATTCGGACCGGGCAACATATACGTCACAGCGGCCAAAATTTATGTTAGTAAAGATGTAAGAATTGATCTTCCCGCGGGGCCAAGCGAACTACTTATAATATCTGATGATACCGGGAATCCGAAGTTTATTGCGGCGGATTTAGTTTCTCAGGCCGAGCATGATCCTCAAGCTAGAGTGATACTTGTTACTACTTCTGAGAATCTAGCTCTTCAGGTTGAGAAGTTTGTCAAACAGTTTTCGAAACAATTTTTTGGTAAAGACGTGATTTCCAAGTCTTTGGAAAACTTGTGGATTCTGATTTCTAATAATTTAGATGAGGCTGTAGAATTTTCAAACAATTATGCGCCCGAACATTTAGAAATCTATGTAGAATCTCCCAAAACACTGTTAACAAACATTAAGAATGCAGGCGCAATATTCTTAGGACCTTTTTCTCCAGTTGCAGTGGGTGATTACTCCGCTGGCAGCAATCATGTTTTACCTACTGGGGGTTTTGCAAAATCATACTCGGGGCTGTCCTCATATAGTTTCATAAAGACTATCAGTGTGGTTGAATGCTCCTATTCTGGTCTCAAGGGGCTGGCTGACACCGTGGTAACCATGGCCGACGCTGAGGGTTTGCTGGCTCACGCGGAATCAATTAGAGTGAGGTTTGCAAATGAAAAATGAAAATCTCGTGCGCAGTATAGTGTCCAGTTTTAAACCTTATCAGGGAGAAATTAATCCCGATGAATTAGCGAAGAGACTAGGTCTCACAGCGGAAGAAATTTTGCCGCTTCACGCTAACGAAAACCTGTTTATAGAAAAAGACTGGATCATAGAAAGAGTTAAGGAAGCTATTACTACTCTGGATTTCCGTTCTTACCCTGATCCGGAAACCATTGAAGCCAGAAATGTGATCGCAGATCATTTTGGTATAGAAAGCTCCGAGATAGTATTGGGTAATGGAGCGGATGAGGTTTTAGACATTCTCGCTAAGGTGTTTATTGACCCTGGCTGCGAAACTATTATTTTAGAGCCGACCTTTGGTATTTATGGCATGTGTACCTTACTTCTGAATGGAAAACCTAAAGGTGTACTACTCAATGAAAACTTTTCACCTAACGTTAACGCGATGCTAGAAGCCCTAACACCTAAAACGAGAATGATATTCGTCTGCTCTCCGAATAATCCCACCGGGAATCAGTACTCTAAGAAAGATATCAAAAGGTTGGTGGAGGAAAGCGGTTGCATTGTGGCGGTTGATGAGGCGTATGCTGATTTTGCCGATTACACGTTGATTAAATGGATTCACGAATACGAAAACCTAATCGTTATCAGGTCTTTTTCCAAATCGTTCGGGATTGCTGGCCTGCGAATCGGATTCGCCGCCACCAACTCTGCATTGGCCGAAACTATAAGAAAAACGGTTTTCCCCTACAATGTTAATAAGCTTGCCCAGAAAATGATACCGATTTTAACCAAATATTGGGACTATTTATCCCAGAAAATATCCGAGATAAAAAAGGAACGAGAATTTCTCTACAATCAATTAATTAGAAACGGAAATCTGAAACCGTACCCGTCACAAACAAATTTTATGCTGGTAAAAGTGGTTAAACCCAATTTTACTGCTAAATCTTTGCAGAGCAGACTTTTGGACAAAGGGATCTTAGTTAGAGACCGTAGTGGGCTTCCTCTACTTGACAATTGCCTGAGAATAACTCTTGCACCGCGACCAGTGAATCAGAGACTGCTTGAATGTATTGATGAAATCTTCGGTGAGGAACCGGTATGAAGCACTATTTAGAAATAGAATCTCCCAGCGGTGAAAAAGCCTACCTGAAAAAGTCTTCAATAGGGCTTCTAGAAAAGTTGAAATCCCTAATATTTGACTGTGACGGGGTCCTGGTAGATGTTTCCGAATCTTTTCGGGCCGCAATTATAAAAACCACAAATTGGTATTTTAAGGAGTTAATTGGGCTCGGAAAAATTTCAGAGGATCTTATTACCACTGAAGAAACTGGATTTTTTAAAAACTCGGGTGGTTTCAACAATGACTGGTATTTAACTTACGGGGTAATATTATATTTTGTGAGCCTTCTCGTAATCCATCTAAAAAATCAAAAGGAAAAGATATTAGCTTTATTAAAAGGGAACGGTGACCTAAACTCAAAACTGAGTAGACTTAAAGAGTTTGGGGATTTATGTAAATCAAATGGTTTGGGCTCTTTTAAATTATTTTCCAGCCGCTTTGGTGAATGGAGCCTCAAAGATTTTGTAGATTCACTGGACGCGAGAGGTTTACCCTCTGCTGAGGAGAAAGCAACCAAGAAACTGATTAAAAGCCTTGGAATAACTAGGGATAAAGCATCAGAAATTTTAGAGAAGCTATGTCTTTATCGCGGAACAATTTTTGATTTTAACATTATTAAAAGATTTTTTGAAGAAATATACTCTGGAAATGAAGTTTTTGAAAAAGTTTATGGGATTAAACCTTTATTCTACAGTGGAACTGGCTTAATTGAGAATGAAAAGCTTATCTTAAAAAAAGAAGTTTTAGATACATTGATTCAGGATTTGGGTTTTTTAAGATTTGGTATTGCATCTGGTCGTCTGCGTAGCCAAACATTACCCGTACTTCGGAAATATGAGAATCTGGAAAGTTACTTTGATCTGGACTCTTCGATTTTCCTAGAGGATATAATGTCTGCTGAGGAGGCTTTTCGAAGCAAGGGAGTTGATGCAAATTTGGAAAAACCAGACCCCTACTCACTATTAAAAGTGGCTGAAAGGATAAATCCTCCAGGCCAGATTTTTGGCTATGTGGGAGACACAGCTTCCGATATTATCGCAGCAAAAAGGGCAGACGAGCAAAGTAAATATTCTGTCGTAAGTATAGGGGTTTTATGTTTCGCATCGGACATTAAAACTTTGACTAAAAAATTTCTTTCACTCGATGCCGATATTATACTCCCTTCTCCGAATGATTTATCATTTCTTTTTACCAATTTGGAGATGATGTAAAATGAGAACAGCTAATGTGAAGAGGGAAACGTTGGAAACCAAGGTAGAAATTGAAATGAATCTTGACGGAACTGGAAGAGGAAAGGTACAGACGGGTGTAAAATTTTTAGATCATCAACTACGTACACTTTCAAAACATTCACTGATAGATCTCGACATAAAAGCCGAGGGAGACCTAAGTCATCACATCATTGAGGATGTTGCAATAACATTGGGAGAAACGCTAACCAAGGCCCTGGGGAAAAAGAAAGGAATATTCAGATTCGGTTGGGCGATTACCCCCATGGACGACGCACTAGCCGTAGTTTCTATTGACCTTGGTGGTCGAAGCTACGTGACCCTAAATCTAAACTTAAAGGATTCTGTTATAGAAGATATGGAATCTGAGGATATAGAGCACTTTCTACTTTCTTTTACTCATGCTGCTAACCTGAATCTACATGCAAAAATACTATATGGCGATAACAATCACCACAAAGCCGAAGCCCTATTCAAAGCTCTGGCTTTATCTCTAAGACAAGCGGTCAGCATAGATCCCAGAAGAGGAGAAAGAGAGGTACCAAGTGTAAAGGGGACACTCTGATGCTTGTTGGTATAGTTGACTATGGAGTAGGTAATTTAAGAAGCTTAGAAAACGCGTTTCGGAAAGTGGGTGCTGATTGTATCATCTCAAGCCTACAGAACGAATTATCAAAGACAGACATCTTAGTTCTTCCGGGAGTAGGAGCATTTCGAGATGCAATAAAGAACCTAGAGTCACTCTCCAACTTTATTCTTGATAATGTAAGGCAGGGAAAACCCTTACTGGGAATATGTCTTGGAATGCAGCTTTTATTCAGCGAGAGCACCGAAGACGGCTTATACCAGGGACTGGACATAATTAAAGGAAGGGTAGTAAAACTACCCCCTAGCGTAAAAATTCCTCATATAGGCTGGAACACACTAATTAAAGAAAGAAATTCTCCTCTTCTAGAAGGCGTTCCCAATAATTCATACGTGTATTTTGTACACTCCTATTACCCAATACCCGAAGACCCCAATGTTAACCTAGCGCTAACCGACTATGGAGTCAAGTTTTCTTCTATAATTCAAGACAAGAATGTTTATGCAACACAGTTTCACCCAGAAAAATCGGGAAAAGTGGGAATCAAACTGCTGGAAAACTTGGTGAAATTTTTAAGGTAATAAAAATGTTAGTAATGCCTTCTGTTGATATTCTAGCCGGAAAATGTGTCCGATTAACTAAAGGTTCACCCGATACCGCCAAGGTCTACTATAAAAATCCTATAGACGCTGCTCTGCGATGGCAGAATGAAGGCGCAGAAGCCATCCATGTAATAGACCTTGACGCTGCTCTGGGTCTCGGCGACAATCTCGATATCATAACCAATTTAATAAAGACTGTTAATGCTAAAGTGGAGGTAGGCGGCGGTATAAGAAGCTTGGATAAGGCAGTTGAACTATATTCACAAGGAGCGGAAAGAGTGATACTGGGGTCAGAGGCGGTTAAAAATCCGGAAATTGTTAGTGATTTGGCTCAAAAAATTGGATCGAACCATTTAATGGTTTCGCTAGACTATAAAAAGGATAAGGTTGCTGTTGAAGGTTGGAAGAAAGTCACCAGATACAACTTGTTCCAAATGGCTTCAACTATGGAAAGATCGGGTGCTGGATGGATTCTATCAACCTCCGTTTCGCGAGATGGAACCTTTAAAGGAGTTGATTTAAAGACAATAGAGAAGCTAGTTCAATCCGTAAAGATTCGTGTGGTGGCTTCGGGGGGAGTTAGAAATCTCGATGATATTTTGAATCTTAAAAAAATTGGGGTGAGTGGAGTGGTTATAGGCAAAGCCTTTTTTGAAGGAACCATTGATTTGAAGGAAGCAATTAAGATGGGGACTAAGTAAAATGTTGGCAAAAAGAATAATTCCCTGTTTAGATATGACCGCTGGAAGAGTTGTAAAAGGTATAAAATTTAAAAACTTGAGAGATGCGGGCGATCCTCCTGAACTCGGCGAATTGTACAGCAGGCAGGGTGCAGACGAACTAGTGTTTCTGGATGTAACCGCATCCAGCGATAAACGAGAAATATTAATAGACGTTGTTAAACGAACCGCAGACAGAGTATTTATACCCTTTACAGTAGGGGGCGGCATAAGGAGCTTGGATGACGTCAGGCAAATTCTCTGCGCTGGAGCCGACAAAGTGTCTATAAACACCTCTGCGGTGGAGAACCCGGAACTGATTTTCCAATCTGCTCGAAGATTTGGGAGTCAATGCATAGTGGTTGCTATTGATGCGAAGAGAGTATACGAAAATCGGACTGATAGGATTGTAGTGGACACTCCTGAGGGGAAATGCTGGTGGGATGTGTACACCTATGGCGGCAGAAAGCCCACCGGAATAGACGCCATTAAATGGGCGATCCAAGTTGAAGAGAAGGGCGCGGGTGAGATTCTTCTTACAAGTATGGATTGTGACGGTACAAAGAATGGATACGATATACCTCTTACAAGAAAAATATGTGAAGCTGTTAATATTCCCATTATTGCAAGCGGTGGAGCTGGAAACCTAGAACACATTTATGAGGTTTTGACAGCGGGAAAGGCTGATGCGGCTTTAGCGGCGTCCATTTTTCATTACGGAACCTATACCATAAAAGAGGTGAAAAAATACCTCGCAGAAAGAAACGTTCCGGTAAGATTGTGAGGAAAAGAAGTTGAATCAAATAAGCAAAGAAATCATGGATAATCTCTTATCAAAACTGGACTTCAGTAAATTGGACGGCATAGTACCCGCTGTGGTTCAAGACATAGACACTAACACCGTACTCATGGTGGGCTTCATAAATAAGGAAGCTCTAATAAAAACATTAACAACAGGATATATGCATTATTACAGTCGAACACGAAAAAGAATATGGATGAAAGGAGAGGAGTCAAAACACTATCAAATAGTCAAGGAAATATACCACGATTGTGATGGTGACACTCTTCTTTTCAAGGTTAATCAGATTAAGGCGTGCTGCCATAAAGGCTACTTCACCTGTTTCCACAACAAAATAGTAGGTGAAGAATCTTTAAAGGAAAAACTCTTCGAACCAGAAAAAGTATACGGAAAGTCCAAGATCCTTGAAGAAGTCTTCAAGGTTATAAAAGATAGAATAGAAAAACAACCCGTTAAATCCTATGTAGCCAAACTAGTGCAACAAGGTAAAGACAATATACTGGAAAAAATTGAAGAAGAATCCACCGAACTCATACAGGCCTCAAAAAACAATAACGAACAGGAGATAATTCATGAATCCACGGACCTGCTCTTTCATACCATGGTCTTGCTAGCATACCAAAACATTAATCTAGATAAAATATTTGCTGAACTAAAATCTAGATACGAGGAAAAAACAAGTAAAAAATAGAATAAACATTCAATTTTTTTTCGAAATTAACTATGACGCATTAGGTACTCTTTAAATTCTGCTTTTCTTCTTTATATATTCTCAATTTCTTTTGATATCTCTTCAAGGGAACTTATAACCGCCATTCCCTTTATCTCCTTATAGGGCCGTTTAATTATCAACGCTTTGCATCCAACATTTCTAGCGCAGCGTACATCATTCCTTCTGTCTCCAATTACTAAAACCTCTTCACACGGTAGTTCCAAAAAGTCTACTGCGAGTTTTATTTGTTCTTGACGAGAGAAAGAATCCTCCCGGGTAAAAATAGCCTTAAAAAAATCTCTAATTCCTAATATTTCAAGCACCTTATATGTGGGGCTCTTTCCCTGTAGGGTGACAAGAATCAATTCATAATCTTCCTTTAACGACTCAAGAGCCCTCTTAGTTTCTGGAAAAATCTCCATAGTTTCATCTATAGCATCTAGTTCCACCTTATCTAAAGCTTCTAGAGCCTTTCTATAGCGTTCATGATCCTCCACCGATAATTTTTCGCACACGCTAAAAATTTGTTGAGCCTCTATCCTAGCCTCTAACACTTCTTTTAGTTTTTCCTGTAAAATATCCATATCTAAGTGCAATGCCACTAGAACTCCGTCCATATCGAAAACTATTCCCTTAACCATTCTTATACTTCCATTATTATTAATTAAATCAGGGAAGGAAGTCACCAATATTTTGTTGATAATTTCTGCGCAGGACTTACATACTCCCAAACTAAGATTGGTATATTAATTTTCCTCAAAAAATATTTACCAAATTTTATAATTTAAAAAA
>NZ_JBRAKS010000003.1:11447-35724 GCF_052745115.1 Candidatus Jordarchaeum sp. | reverse complement strand
ATATTTTTAACACAATTTTTATATAAGGTCCCTTATTTTTATAAATTAACAAGATTTGGAAGGAAGTTTCTCGATAATGAGTAATTTTTATGGCTTGGGACCTGTAAAATTAACTTACGTCCTTTTTGAATTAGATATGAAAAATAGACCTGAAATTAAAGTCCCCGAATATGTTTGCGTCCGAAGATATGATGCGGAAAAGGATGCTGAAATTCTTGCTATACTTCATAATCAGACGATGTCCATATGCGAGGACTTCGCTCTTATGGATGAAAAATTCGTTAAAAAAATTCCACATCACGTTTCTTTTATTGCCGAAATAAATGGTCATCCTGTAGGCATGGTTATAACCGGTGTTGGGAAAATAAAAAAAGGCAAGCAGGGCTACATTGCGGAATTAGGAGTTTTAGAAAGTTATCGATATAAAGGTGTAGGTTCCGCCTTGTTAAAACATGTGCTAGACTTTTTTGAATCAGAAGGAATTGAAAAAGTAACTTGTGAGGTTCTTGAAAGCAACATAGATACTCTATATGTATTAAAAAGAAAGGCTAATTTTGAGGAAATTGAGAGAATCACATTCGTAACTTCTCAACTCCCCTTAAACTTATTTAAAAGTTACTAGTTGGGGAAATTAGCGATGGAAGCAAAATTAGAGAAAATTGAATATAAACAAAAATGGGAGAAAAGAGAAACCATTTACTATTATATGAACAGGGATCTTAAGGATTTGCCTTTAAAGCTCATAGATAAAAAAATTATTATTCGCAATCTAATGGAAAACGAATTGGAGGAATATGTGGATTTAGTTAACACAAGTCTGACTCATTGCCCTGACCCCTTTGTGCCGATGAATTTGGATTTTGCTAAAAAGTGGCCTCTAGGACAAACTCTTGTGGCTGAGGTTGATGGTAGGCTAGTGGGGTTTTTAATGTTTGAATCACGCGGTAAAATGGGTTTACCGGTGCAGTTAGGTGTTTTGCCCCAGTATCGTAGAAAGGGTGTTGGCACCTCATTGCTTTTATTCCTTTTAAATGATTTTAGGAATCGGGGAATCGAAGATATTAGAATGAAAGTTTTTAAGAATAATGTTCCCGCTTTGACTCTTTATAAAAAGTTGAAGTTCAAAGTATATGGTCTAACTTTAGAAGAATAAATTATTTAAAATTATTTTTATTTCCATTTTCCGCACCTTTGGTTTATTTTTCTATTTTTGTAAGTTTGATAATCCTGTGGAAGAAGTATTAGACTTCATTAAATAATTTTTCAGAAACCTCTGACTACGTGAAGAAGAAATAAGCAGTAATTGGGAAAAATGAAAAATATAAAAATATTCACAAAGAGTGCGGAAAGTAGGTTTAATTTAGAATTTATTATTTTATTATGTGTATAAAGTCTTTTGCCTGAGCTTCTGATGATCCTACTAATATACGGTGGTATCTTCTTCCACTTCTTGTTATTACTTCTTCTAGTTTTCCTCTGGATCTTATTCTCTCCCCCTTTTCTGCGAAATGGCAGAAGATGCCCTCATATGAAGTTATTTCATCTATGTTTTCTACTTTTTCTCCTTCAAGTATTTTAATATCTGTTATATGGTAGTTACATGGTAAGTATATTGAATTATCAGCGGATTTCACTGTGGCTTCTATTAGAGAGAATCCTTTAGGTTTATATTTTCTTGATCCATATTCTTCTTCAATTTCTGAATCTTCTCTTATTGGGTGAATAGAGAAGCGGGTCTTCTCATAAAATCCTATGTTCCATTTTCTTTCTAGTAGTAATTTTGCTTGTTTTGAGTTAAGCTGGAACATTCCTTCCTTCTTTTTAATCCACTGCTCAGCCTCCTTTTCTTCAAAACTATGCAATACTTTTTTTCTCTTTAGTTCTAGGATTGCTTCTCTTGTTGCTTGAGAATTTTCTCTTCCATAAACGGTTAGGTCAATATCTGAAAAATCAGGATTGTGAATATTAATGAGTATGGATCCTGTTATTCCATATTTTTCTATAGGCACCCCACTTTGGTTCGATAAAGTTTTTACTAGTGAAACCGCTTTATTTTCCAGTGGGTCTAAATCTTTTTGGGCTATGAGCTCTTTTACTTTTTCTTCTGGGCGGTATTTTTTGGCTATCGATTTTAGGGGTACTGCAGAAAAAGTGATATTATTTATTGAATCGTAGTAGAGATAGTTTGGATATATTTCCCTTAGCAGTCTAAACCCCTCTGTTACAGATTTGGCGTCATACTGTTGTAACATACGCTTGAATCGCTGTTTATGCCCCCATTTTCCCTCAGGGTTTGGCATATATTTTAGGTAGGCTAGTATTCTGTCTGGAGGGTGGGTGTATCCCACAATGCAGAAGAATAGGTTCTCGATTGTTCTGATATAGTCTCTATCCTTTTCTTTACGCAATTTTTACTCTCCCAATTAACTTTCACCTGTTTGTATTTTCGAATCTTTTAGCAATCAAAAAGTCTTTTTTTTCTCCACCTAGAATTAGTCTATAATAAGTTTCACTTTTAGAGATTACTTTCTCAATCTTTCCTTGCGCAATAAATCTTTCGTTTGCTCTGACTTGGTCACAGAAGCGTCCTCGATAAGAAACTATCTCGGTAATTTGTGGAGCTTTCCCCTCCAAGGTTTTTGTGTGTTTAATAATATATCTACAAGGAGTAAATATAGCTTCTTTATCGTCTAATACTAACCCCTTTATTATTGCATTGTTTAGAGATATGTATTTTACATCTCCATATTTCTCTGATAACTCACTAGGTTCTTTAAGAAAACGTAAAAAAAAGGTTCTTCCATTTATTTCCCCCGACATATATTTTCTTTTTTCGCTAAATGCAAATTCTTCATAACTCATCATAGTATCTGTAACTCTAAATTCATAGAGTTTTTTTAAACCTTCATCACTATACGCTTTTATTATGGAATCCTTCTTATTGAAAAGGTTTCCCAGTGCTTCATACACTAGCCTGCAATTTTTTTCTCCATACACTATAATGTCTATATCTGAATCTGGTTGAGTTAAATCTACAAGGACAGATCCAGAAACCCCTATTTTTTGCATTGGTATTTCCGACTCTTCTTGTAGCGTTTCTGAAAAAAGTATTACATCTTTTTCTAGCTCATCTGTGAAACCATGAGATATTACTCTCTGAAGTCTTTCAATAGGATTATGAACCTTCTTTATTCGATTTCTAGGAACTGCCTGAAGTTTCACACCAAACACAGAATCGAAATATATGTACTCTGGAAAGTTTTTTTCCAGGTACTTCTCTCTATCCTCTAAGGAATAAACCTTCCTGTATTTTTTACCGTTCTTTCTTAATCTCTCACCTTTATTGTCCGGAAAGTATCTCAGATAAGCAATCACCTTATCAGGGGGATGTATCAAGCCTTTAACATCTAATATGAGATTATTTTTATCTTCTATGAAATCCCCCTCGATAATTGGTTTCTTGTATTCCAATTTCAAACTTCCAACATTTTGTAATATATTATACTTAAATTATATTATGCCTCTTTGTTGACTATTTTAAAAATTCAGACTCTAGTGTCTCTTTTATTTTTCCCAAGGTGGTGCTTTTTGCTGCAAATGCATTATAACCATGTACTGATTCCATACTTTCTACTTCAACACTTACTTCTGTTGTATCGGGTAAATCTTTAAACTTCTGGGCGCTTCTATAAATTACTTCACGAGCAGTATCTTCGATGAATTTTGGGTTAAGGTGTGCTATACGAATTAGGCGAGCCTCATCTGGTCTTTTCAGAATATCTTGTGTTATTCCACTCATGGATTCTTCAATAATACGAGCGAGTTCTCTTATGTTTATCACATTCTCTTTAGGCGTTTCTATCAATATTTTTGCTCTGCATCTCTGGCTGTGTGATGCTATGGGTATAAGATTTAAAATCTTATCAATAGTTTCCTCATCGATTTTGAGTTCCCTCGCTCTTTTTTCAAGCATGGTTTTTGAATAATCCTTAGTAATTTCCTGCCCGCAGGGACAGACTGTCATCCCTTCACAACCTACTCCTAAAAAGATTTTAGTAATAATTTTACCATCTCTTCTTTCCCCCATTCCTTTGGCATAGACACTGTAGGTCTTTTGTCTTTTTACCTCTTCTTCTTCGCTTCTTATATCTAACACAAGGGGGCTCTCCATAGTGACCTCTGCGTGTGAAGCGTAGTCATGTTTCTCCAGAAGTGTTTTTACCAATTTTTCACAAAAGCCCTCAATGCTCCGTGCAGGACGATAGGAAATTTCTTCTATTATACCTTCGATGGTTTCAATGCTTCTAGACATGTGAATTCCCCTCATGTTTTGAGGGAGGTCTATAAAAGCAGAAATTGAAGGTAGAAGAATAAACTCATCTTTATCCCGAGTAACTTTAACTCGTTTAACTATACCTACCAAACCTACTTTATCGAGACCTATAGGAAGCAGTGCCTCTTGATTTTGAACATCTGGAAGCATCATTTTTACTCCTCACCAAAAATATCCATATCTTGGGCATAACTTTTACCTAAAAATAGGCATGTTTCCGCTTTACTTAACTCTCTCCCAAGATAGAGAGCGTGATCCATCCTACTAATTAAACCCAGTGAAATAATTTTCTTGCCTAGAGCTTCTGCAGATAATCCTCTAAACATTAGTTCGCTGTCCGACCGTGAACTCTTAAATAACACATATATTTTTTCCTCTTCATGATTAATCCATATCTTAAAGTATCCCTCCGGATCTGAGGTATAGGATTCATCAGCCATACCCGTTTCTATTACCTCAACTTTCTCAATAACCGGCTCTATATGCTCTATTTTACTCTTTGATTTGAGCAAACTTAGTCCCAAATCCTTTGGGGGCTTTTCCTTCTTGTAGGCTATAAAGGCCATCGTTATCGTTTTTGCGAGCTCTTGTACACATCTCCTGGTTTTAACACTGCGTTCTGTGGTTAGAAGTATGGATACTCCAAGTTCTATGGCTAGGCAAGCTAGGAGTCCATTTACTCCCACACTATCAATATCCATAAATTCTGTAATGTTTCCCACTCCGAACATCATAGGTATATTTTCATAATGTTTTCTGAAAAAAATATAGGACGCCAAAGAGTTCGCCATGCCGGGATTAATCGGAGACTCAAGTAGAGGATCCACTACTATCTTTTTAAATCCAAATCTTTCAGCGATTTTGTACAAACTCAATAAACTCTCAACTCTTTCCTGACCAGTTTTGGGCAGGTACCCCTCTCTTACATTGGTTGGGAGCAAAACTATGGCCACGTCCTTTGTTATGGACCTCAAATCATTTATATTCCCATGATCAAAGCTCAGAACTAGATCCGCTCCCGCCTCAACACCTGCTTCTATTTCAGAGGGAAGCAGGGAGTCAATGCTTACTGGAACCGATAATTTTTCCTTAATTAGGGAGATTATTTCTCCGACTTTATGCGAATTATCCTCACCCGCAACCGCCCCCACATCAATCATACTTGCTCCCGAATCTATATAATATTCCGAAATAGAAACAATTTTATCTAAGCTCAACTTAGGAGCGTCAACTATCTCAGCCAAAATTCGAGGAGGGAAATCAAGACCCAAATAAACCGGTTTGACCTC
Source organism: Candidatus Jordarchaeum sp. (assembly GCF_052745115.1). Taxonomy (NCBI): domain Archaea; kingdom Promethearchaeati; class Candidatus Jordarchaeia; order Candidatus Jordarchaeales; family Candidatus Jordarchaeaceae; genus Candidatus Jordarchaeum; species Candidatus Jordarchaeum sp. Next base: position 30,102 of record NZ_JBRAKS010000003.1, on the reverse strand, counting down.
TCTTCCTATTTTAAAATTTTTAGAACTTTCAATAATGTTCTTTTCTAATTGTGAAACAATTCCTTGGTATTCCTCGACACCGCTTTTTTTTAAAATATGATTTGCGGGGTAGATCTTTGATAGGGGGATTTCTAGATTATTAAGAATTATGGGAATATCCGAAGCATATATTGGTCCTTTAAAAGTTGGAATTTTTAACACATTTTCAATTTGGCTGGTTTCTCCTCTAACGAGTCCTGGAACAATTATCAAATCATAATCTCTACTAATTTTGTTTTTTAATTGTTCAGTGATCGTTTCCGGGGTTAGAAACGCCGCCACTGAGACAGGTAATTCAATTACATCTACATCCATGTCACTCAGAGATGCAGCTTTCTCCACAGATTTTCTAGCCAGCTTCCCAGTAACTAGTAAAATCCTCAACTAATTCCCACCTATATAGAATATAGCGTCATAAATTTCGGAAGGATGTTTTAGAATCTTTACTCCTTCTAATTGTGAGACTTTATTTACATTTTCCTCATCCAACTTACGTACTTTGGTTTTGATTTCTTTTCCAAAAATTATTGCACTATGAGGACATAATTCTACACAAGTTTTACAGCCTCTACATAACGTTAAATCAATAACGGGCTTTTCAATTATTTTAATTGCATTATTAGGACATTTCTCAAGTGGTAAACAAGTATCACAATCTATACAAATGTCATGATCCACCAGGGCTGGTAGTTTGGTCATTACTATTCCGGCTCGTAAGTCTGTGGGCACTACATAGGTGGGTACTTCCCCTTTTTGGGCTTGGGCAAAAGCAGAGGTTATCAAAGTGTCTGCTATTCCACAGGCCATCTTTGCAACTGTGTTGGCGGTAGCTGGAGAAATCACTAGAGCTGAATACCTATTTCTCGCAAACCTTCCGGTCTTGGGAAATCCCTTATCCTGCTCTCTCTCTAAAATTATTTCTTGATAATAATTTCCAGGAGAAATTTTTTCTAGCCTATCGAGAATTCCATAAACACGTGCCACCTCTTCGCCAGCGCATGATAAAAATGTAGTAACCTTTACATCTTTCTTTTTAACTAGTTTAAGAAAGACCTCAAAGCTCTCCAGAAGAAAATGCCCTGCTCCAGTAATACACCATGCTATCCTAAATTCCAATTTTTTCCCTCAGTTCTTCAATTTCTTTAAAATAAATGTAGTCGAGGACTGTTCCAGTTGCCTCTCTTATTTTTAATGAATCAACTAAAATCTTATTGGCTCCTCCCGCCAACCCGTCAGCAATTAAAGCTGCTCCCTGAGCCGCTTCCTTTGCAATTTTAGCAAAACCCTTAACCACCCTGACATCCGCAAAATTCGATAACCTTGATATAAGTTCTATTTGGATTTTTTCAAATCTTGAAAGCTTACCAGAAAGAAGTATTTGGGGAGCACCGCCTACAGACACATTAATGGCTGCAACGTCCTTAACGGCACTTTCAATGAGAGCTTCCCAAGCTAGCTTAAACCGCTCATCTCTTTCAACCATGGTCTCAAACTCTCGGGGACTCAATCCCTCATAACCCGCGATATAAGCGGCGCCACCAGTATAGAGCAAGTTTTTGTCAAACCTACCCAACAGGTAGGCTACTTCAGCGTCTAAACCCCCACAGGCTAAAAAGCCTATACCACCCTCCGCCCCACCCACCGCATCAACTATCTGTCCATTTTCTAAACCAATAACGGCAGTAAATCCACTTCCCATCTCCACAAGAATAAATGAAATTTCACTATAATCTCTTTGAAGCCTTCTGGCTTCTTCATACAACGCAAGTGCTGCACTGCACAGTTTATCTGATGTTCCCATATCTATCTTACCAACTTTTCTGTATTTGGGAACTGTAGGTAAATGTTTAATTCCTGGAATAAAGTAGCCTTTAACTTTCTCCTTAATAAGGAGTTCAATTACCTCGTTTAACCCTATAAGCTTCCTTTCTTCCTCTCTTTTTAAAGTTAAAAGAAAAGATTTTTTTTCATCAAGCTCATCGATTTTCGTAATTGGCAAACCATACCCGCTAGGGGCGACTACTAAATCTAGGTTACCTACTGATTTTACCACATCAATTACCAGCGAGGGATTTAAAACAACATTTTTCGTGGGAATTGAGGTGTCCAAAATCACTTCTCCGTCTTCTAATCCAATAAAATCCCATGACCCAGTGCCTGGGTCAATTCCACAGACTCTAACCATCAGTAACCCTCTAGCAAGAAAAACGTGTTTAACATGAAATAAAGGCTAGTTGCCTACTAATAAAAAATTAGCTTCTTTTATTTCCACGCCGCTATTATTAACTCCTGAGATGAAAGTCAATCCTCTAGTATGATTTTTGAGGAACAACTCGGTTTTTAAGAATAATTTTTCAGCTTCTTCTATTCCACTTACCAGTCCATAAACGGTGGGACCAAATGAGCTTACGCCTGAACCATAAGCTCCATTTTTCATCATAAAGTTGATCAGCTTTTTTACAACTTGGTCTTGCAATTCGACTTCCACTTTTTTAAATCCAATTTTTTGTATTTCATAAAGACTATTTCCAAATGTTTCAATGTCCTTATCCATTATTGCAGGAAGTGTTTTCATTAGGATAAGATGACTAAGTTTTTGGACTTCCTTTAACGGAACAGGACAGTACTTTTTAAAGATTTCAACCTCTTTCGCTCCGTGTGCTCCTTTATCTACATTGGGTATACCGATTACAAAGCACCAGTCTTTAGGAATATCTTGTCTAATTATTACTGGTGCCGGTGGTGCTGGTGAAGCTGAGGATGGTAAAAATTTCTCTTTCTGTTTCCCGGGCCCAAATGTGTGTCCTCCATCGAGTATAAAACCTCCACTTTCAAAAGCAGCGACACCAATGCCTGATGTACCAGCTCGGCCAACCACATTGGCTAACTCTCTAATTGATAAATCCTTAGAGTATACTTTGTTAATGGCTGTTGCAATTGCTAATGCGAATTGTGTTTTTGATCCCAGACCTACATGTTCCGGTATGGTGGATTGAATTTTTATTCTTATGCCGTCCCCGGGTGAGACTTTGTCGATGGCTTTTCTGATGATTGTTTCTGCTAATTCCTTTTTTTCCCCTTCGACTAGTATTTGGTTTGAGGCTTCGGCTTCTATTAGCACGTTTGGATAGTCAAGGGTTACTCCTATTCCTCCATCTATTCTGCCTAGTGAGCCATTGAGATCAATTAGTGTGAAGTGTAATCTGCTGGGGGTTTTTATTTTTATTTTCACTTTTATATGCCTCTGTTTTTTGGTGTGCTCTCCCTCATCTCCTATTAGTTAAGTGTAGTTAACTACACTTTAGTGAAAATAAATACATTAAACTCCATACATAGTTTGTATAAACTGCAATATAAACTTATCCCAAAAAATAACATATTTATAATTATTAAAAAAAGAAAATATACATCAATTAGTTAGATATAAAAAAGGAATAATAGTATCCCGCTTCTTAGTTATATCAATCCTAAACTGGTGAGAGAGTTGTTTTTGGGGTTTCCCGCAATTCATTTTTCAATTTTCACAGAGATAGAAAAAGTTTCTAATATTGTAAACAAATTCCAGAAAAATGGACTTAACGCATTTGAAATACTCTTTTTAGGTAACGTACTCTACGCTCCCAAGGGCAGCTCAGCTCCTCTATATCCTAGTTTAGACCAAACAGAAATAATATCAGAAAAGCTTCGTGGCTTGCAGGTAAGCGTGCACGCTCCCTATGTTATAAGTTTAACTACTGCTAGCCTAAAGCGTGTAAAAAATACTAAAGCGCATTTCAGTATTAATCTAAAAATCGGTGATAAACTGAGAGCTACGCATATTACATTTCATTGTGGTTCGATGAAACCCAGAGATAGTGAAATAAGGGTTAAGAATCTATTGAATGAAATAATGAAAGTAAGGGAGAATAGGGGATACAAAGCCATGCTCGCTCCAGAGGTTGCAGGTAAGATTAAATCCTTTGCAGATTTTGATACTCTTATTAGAGTGGCAGGAGAAATTGGATGTCTGATTTGCTGGGATGTCGCTCATGACTTTGCTAGAGGCGGTATGGTGATAAACGAGGCGGGACTGCTACATAGACTAGAATTGATAGAGAATAACATAGATTTAGGAAAATTCAGAGTGCCGATACATATTTCGGGTATTATTACCACGAGAAGAGGCGAAAAGGCCCATACCACACTGGATGATAAAAGAAGTCATCTTCCTTGGAGATTTATCCTGTCTTTCTTAAAGGAACAAAATTTTTTAGATAAAGTTACTATAATTTGCGAATCAAAAAACGAGAATGATAATATTGAAGAGAGGATTAACGAAACTTTAAAAATAAAAAATTTTTTAATAAATAATCAACCAATGGAATATAGAATTACTAAATCCCGTCTTGATAATTTCTTAAATTATTAGGTATACTTGGCCTAATAAGTATTTTAAAAATAAATAGATTGTCAAAATTCTTATTATAGATCTTATTTTTTTATCATTTTTCTTATTCTTTTATGAAAGACATATTTTTATTTAAAAGATTAAAGTGGTATTTAGTCCCTAGGCTTGATAGGGATGTAAAAATGAGGTAACAAAAATTAGTTAAGAAAATAAAAATAATTAGAGCCCACATTCCGCACCCCCTTCAACGTAAATATATTTTTTCAAAGGTGGGTTCGATGGTGCAGAACAGCTCGTTTCTGCCTCTGAGAGGGGGGTTCACAGGGCTTATTTTCCTATTTAAAGCCCTAAAAAAGAGCTGAAACCGGATGATCCTCCATCCCCCCTTTGCAGGATTTGGCAAACTTCTTAAGGAACCTCTTCCCACTCTACCTGTACTTTTTTCGGGAGAAGCTCGAATCCAGGCGCCACGTCCCCGATTTTTCACCACTTTTGTAGCCCGCACCTCTATTATTTTGAAAACTCGTAAAAATATAAGAAGGGTGCGGAAAGTAGGTTAGAAAAAATAAAAAAATCAAAAATAAAAATTTTAAGGTTTCTTAGTCCATGTCGTATTTTAGAGCTTTGATTTTTTTCAAGGTTTTTCCTTTAATAGGAATGTGATCTAAGGACCACTTTTCTAATTTATCTCTAGGTCCAATGTCTACTTCTGGCTCAATTTTTCTGGGTTGTTGAGGTTTTGGGGGTTCGAGACCGCAGGTTAAATCTGATTTCAACTTTTTTCTTATGCAGTTTGCGTATATGCATTGAGCGCCAACACAGGTGTCGCCTCCCCAAGAGCAGAGTATTTCTATTCCGCGATTGGTTTTTTTTCTGTCAATGGCTTTCTGTCCACATTGAAAAAACTGGCATGAGGGTTGGCATGGTTTTCCAACCAAGTCGTTACAGCTCCTAACTAAATATTCTGTTTAACAAAGAATAAACACAGATAAATAAACTTTCCGATATTTTTAATCATCTATAAATTATTAAAATTTAAATATTTTTTAGAATTATTTGTGCACATTTCATTTTCATACGGATGATTAATCCAAAATAAAAATTTACTAGTATTTAGTTTTCAGCCCCATTGGCGTACCTCAATTCTAAGGTTTTCCAAGCTGATTTGGGTTCTGTCAAATTGCTTTTTCAGTGATTCTTTATTTTTCTGATAATCTTTCTCGGCCATTTCACCGGTTTTGTGTCTTGCGTAGAGTAATTCTATTTCTTCCTGGATTCTCTTTCTCTCTTTCTCTAGTTGTACAATCCAATTCTCCACTTTCTCTTTTTCTATTTTGTGTTTTTTCTTAATCTCATCAAATTCTGATTCGTATTCCTGGCGAAGTTTTTCGAACGTTTCATTACTTATCTCCTTAGATTTGTAAACTTCTTTTAGTTTCTCTAGACGCTCTTTCAATTCTTCTTTTTCTCTTGATGCCTGCTCTAGTGGTAAAGGTTTTATTAGTTTTTCAACATCTTCTCTTTCCTTCTTGAGTTCAGCCACTTTGTTTTTCAATGTTTTTATTTTATTTTTGTAATCGTCTATAGATATGTCCCCCGATAAACCTTCCATTAGCTTATCTATCTCTCCAGTAAGGGCTGATGTTTCGCCGATAATTTCTTCTAACTTTGCCCTCAACTCTAGCTGATTTCTAATATCTTCAGGAATTTCTTCTTTTTCTTCCGCGTTTTCTTCTAAGGTTTCTTTTAATGTTTCCAGTCCCGGTGTTTCTATTTTTTCTTCACTAAACCATTCATCTTTTTCCTCAAGGCTCGTACCGCAGTACATACAGTATTTCATAGCCGCTTTAGATGCTTTTCCACAGCCTGGGCAGACCTTCTCGCTCATATCGTTTTTCCCCTTTGAATTTTACTCCAATTTTACTAGGGAACCTCTCTAATGCAAACCTTTCAAATTATACAAAAGAACAAAAAGCTATACGAATTAATTTAGGAAATAACCACATATAAACATGTTTTTTAAGGAAAAAATATGAAAAGATACTTTTAACATTGCAGTACTGAATGTTACCATAAAATGGACAATATTGTGGCATTCACACCAGTCACCACCGTTATAGTTGGTATCCCTGTTCCTAAAGATATAACCAACGAAAGCGTTTGAGCAAGATTTGTTGGTATTCCGGTTGGAGTAAACATAAGAAAATTAACCCACAATATATTCGTAGTTGGATCATATAGTGTCTCTACGTTTCCAATTATCGCATTATTTGGTGGCAGAGCTTGAGCGTAAACGGCCGAGTTAACCACATTTGTATATCTCGCTTGTATTAGCAAATTTTGTGTTGTGATGCCTATTGGTATAGTTAGAACTAATAATGCGATTAATACAACGATCAATCGCCGCCGTAAAATCCGGGCTGCCACTTTTTCTTTTCTTATAGAGACTGCAGGTCTTATTCCCTGAAGCCAGAACAATGCAGTACAACAAATGTTTATGCTTAAAATGTTTACTAATAGCAACTGAAGCGAACCTGAAGCAATACTGTACTGCGCCAAAGCTAAGCCTATTCCAATATTTGCGGCGGGAGGAAGTAAAGCCGCTGCAACTGCTACTCCTACAAGTGCTGACTCTAATCCACCACTAATGGCCACACCCGCCGCAAAACCTGACGCAATAGCGAGCGCTATATCCGCTAAGTTTGGCTGTGCTCTAGCTAAAATTTCTGAAGTGGGTGCTGCTCCCGGATACAAGTAGGTCAGCACCAAACCAACAACCACTGCGATAATAATCCCAGCAGCTTCCAATTTGATACTATCCTCAAACATTTTTCTTCTACTGAGAATAGTTCCCATAGCAGTGCCCGTTACTGGTCCTAACAGGGGAGCGATCACCATACTGCCAATGATTACCGCTGCGTTATTTCCTAAGAGTCCTATGGAAGCTAACACCCCGGCCAATGCTATTAATGCAAAGTAGTTAACGTTAATTTTGGTTGATTTCTCTATCATTTGAATAATCTCATCATTTGATGAGCGCTGAAAGGAAATTAATGGCCTCTTTGTCATTATTGAAGGCAGCGTCGCGGATACTGGACTTAGGTTAATTCTCCCAAATTCTCTGCCTACTCCTGTACGCTTCAAATCTTGAAGAATGTCCTCCACATCTTCTTCTTTCGAGGTAATCAGTATAAGCGTGTTTTCTTTACCTGAAATTATTGAAAAATCTCTACCGGAATCGCTTAGAACCTTGGTTATTTTCTCTGATTCTTCGGTTGGTGTAACCACTTGAATAGTTTTCATAGTGCATCCTCCGAAAACCGTTCAAGATAAAATATAATGTACTAGAAAATATTTAAACTATACCCCTCTGTATAAAAAATACCTTAAAGAGAATTTTTTGTCTAGTAATAAAGGACAAATTTTTATTTATGAATCTGCTCTATTTAAAATTAATTAAATAATTTATATTGAAATACATCTTTTTTAAAATTAAGGCTGGTGAATTAATGTCAAAAGAGGAAAACATACAAAAAATGCTAAAAATTATTGATGATGCCTGGGCTAACACTCCCTCCATAATCATTAGTACAAAAGATTACGTGTATTGCCTATTTCCAACCGACCCTGCCGATAAAGACAACTGGATAGAAGCTTCATTTACTTTACAGGATGCTAGCCTAGAACAAAGAATACTTACAGTAAAAGAAGCACTAGTATATCTTCTAGAAGAAGTTACACATGGCTTACCGGGATACATCGATATGCCCATAGTCCTAGAAATTGCCGATCTAGATAAAATTAAGGAAAAAATTAAAGGCGCTTAAATTAAATCCGCCTTCCTTTACAAATTTTTTAAAACCTTTTATTAGTTTGTTTACTTTCTGCTTTTCTTCTCTGCCTCGGAACCCGTCTCCTCAGAAGCCTTCTCAATATGCTCCGAAATCGTTTCTGTCAGATTCGTGAAATCCATTGGGAAAATCAGGCGTGTCTGCTCGTTATTACCTAGCGCATCTAGAGCCTTCAGATACTGCAAAGTCATAGTTTTACTATCAATGCCTCTTACCACCTCAAAGACTTTATCAAGAGCCATAGCATCACCTTCCGCTTCCAAGATATTGCTCTGTCTAACACCCTCTGCCTCTAGAATAACTGCCTCTCTATCACCCTCAGCTTTAAGAATCTCGGAACGAGCTTCACCCTCCGCCACCTTGATAATAGCCTCTTTCTTACCATCAGCCTCAATAACCATAGCCCGCCTGATACGCTCCGCCTCCATCTGCCTAACCATAGCGTTCTGCACGCGAGAAGGAGGAAGAATCTCACGAATCTCAACACTAGTAACTTTAACCCCCCACCTCTCAGTCATCTCATCCAATTTATCCCTAAGAACAGTGTTAATATACTCCCTCTTAGCAAGCACATCATCAAGCAAAATATCTCCAATGACTGATCTTAAAGTAGTCTGCGCAATACCAATAGCCGCCCCCTTAAAGTCCTTAATCTTTACTACACTGTCCTCCGGATTTATCACCCTATAATAAAATAACACGTCTACGTCCAAAGGCGAGTTTTCGGCTGTGATGCAGAGTTGTCTTCTTATTTCGAAGTAGTTTTCTCTTAGGTCTACTTTTACTGCTCGATCTATTATGGGTATTAGGAATACTATTCCTGGTCCTTTTGTTCCGGCGATTCTTCCTAGGCGGAAGATTACTGCTCTTTCGTATTCTTTTAATATTTTTATGTTTGGTACGATTAGTATTAGGAGTATGAATATTACGACAACTAATACGATCATTAGGGTTCCAATGTCCATGCCGTCCATATTTTACTCCCCTATGTTTTAATTGAAAGTCTTTGGTTTAATATTTTATTTTTTAGCATATTACGTTTTCTATTTGGGTATAAATTATACTTGGTTATCGTTGTAACGCAAAAATTGGGTGGTGTTTTTTAGAGATAGTCTACTTTCTTCTACTTTGTTAGTTATATTATATGTTTTGTTCAACATTAATTGGAAGCAATTAGATTATTCGCTAATTTTTATAAAAGATAATAAAGTGTGAGATATACTAAATAGTTGTGACATACTGTATTATTTAAATATACTTTTCATAAACTGGGATAGCTTTCTCTTAGATTTATTAAAGTTGATTTTCCTCTTTGGGTTTCTCTTGGGGCCCTATTGCTTTTTTTATTTTTTGTACACTTTTCATTAATCCGGTGACTACTGATGGCTTTTTGGCTTCGAGCTGGATGAGGTCTAGGATAGGTTTTGGGATTACGCCTTCGTATTCGGCTTCAGTTGCGTGTAGCTCTGTTGCAATTACTTCCATTTTTAGTAGTTCTATTTGTGATCTGAAATCCTCGTCGCTATGGTCTATTACGAAGGTGTCTATGCATTCCTCAAACATTTTGGCTATTCCCAAGGGTGTTGGTTCAACATTTAATGTCTGTAGTAGGGCTGCCGATTTTGAGGTAATGGGCGGTGAAAGAACCGAAACATGCCCTTCACATTTTTTCACAGATTCTTTAATATAATCATTTTTTATTATGGGTATAATGCTTAATGGATCATTGGCGATAATCATTAATGACTCGGAACTTTTAGCCAAGCTCTGAATCTGATCGAAGGGTTTTACTTTTCCTAATCCTTCAAATTCAACTTTTTTAACATTGAATCCTTTTTTAGCTAGAAAATATTCTAGCAGGCTGATTTCACCTTCTCCCGTCTTTACTATTGCTGAGATCTTCCCGTCTGTTAAGGGTAATATGTTTGTTTTAAGCTCCAAGGCTTTGCTTAATTCTCGATAAATGCTTATAAAATTTTGTTCTTTTTTTAACCTTTGTTCTCTAAATATGGAAATCGCTATTTTGGCATCTGTTGTGGGTATATTATTTTTAACTCCAAATTTTTTTAGAATGTCTTGATATATGTAGGAGTCTGTTCCTTTTAATTTTGATGAAAGTAGTATAGCATTATCTGTTTCGTGCAGTATTCTTAGACCTAAAATATAGTAATCATAAATGTTATTCGCTATTATATTAACATCACCTAATGAGTAAGCCTTCATAATAATTCGCAGAAGCGGAGGTATATCTACTCCGGTATAGATTATTGTCTTCATTTTTCTCACCAGCTCATTTCTCACACTTTTAATTTAAGTTTAATTATATAAAAGATCTAATTGTTTGATGTATTGTATATCTTCTCCTTAAAATAAAGGTTCTTAAGCTACTTTTGTCCAATATCACTTATTTTAATGTAGGTTAAAATGGGTGGGATTTGTATTTTTTCTCCTTTTATTTATAAATATAATGATTATCTCCATTTCGGGCGAATTTCTAAAATTGGAAGATAAAAGCTTTTCGTGTTTTTTATGACGATTCTTATAACTGTATCAATGAGTCTATGATTTATTATATTTTGATTTTTTCACTCTTCTGTTAATTGTTAACTTCCGCTTTTCTTCCCTCTTCAAAGGTCGTTTTTGGCACTTCTAACCCTGCTTAAGTTTGGAATCCCCGTAAAACAGGGATTTAAACCCGTTTCCCTCCGCCAGAACCACCACGGAAATGTTAACACAAAAGAATATGAAATCAGAATATTATAAAAGATAGACTCATTGACTGTATTAGTTTTTATGGAGTTGTTTTAATATTTTATATGATGGTAAACAAATATAATAAAAAATTAATATTAAACAAGATATAAAAAATAGTATGTATTTAGCTCATGGAAATCGATCTGGCTTTTTACACCTACTTTTTCCGAAAAAGGATCTATTTTTAGTTCTTTTCTCCCGTGATGAACGCCAATAAAATAAGAAGGCGAATTAAATCATCTTTCAGCAATTAGAGCCTTATTATCCGTCTCTTAATCACAACAGCTAAATACATACCAAAAATATAATTTTTATAAAATATAAAAGTAAACAAAAAATCATGCCGTTAAGCTTATGATAAAGGTTAAAAAGGTACACCGTTTTTTAGTTATTGTTCCCCCCCATATAAAAAAATAGCCGACAAGATAAAATTTTTATCAATCGCTATATAAAATACCGATACGGAGCGACTAGTAAAATGCCTGTCAGATATAAAAAACTGGTTTTTCCCTTTACGGCAATAGTTGGCCAAACCAATATGAAGCTCGGGCTAATTTTAAATGTCATAGACCCCAAAATTGGCGGGGTACTAATCCGTGGAGAGAAAGGAACAGGGAAATCCACTGCAGTAAGAGCTCTAGCAGCCTTACTACCAGAGATGGAATTTATAAAAAACTGTCCATTTAACTGTGACCCCAAAGATCCTACAACAATGTGTGAACTGTGTAAAGCGAAAGTAAAAGACAATGATCTAGACAACGAAGTTAGAAGAATGAGGGTTGTTGAAATACCCTTAGGAGCCACAGAAGATAGAGTTGTAGGATCACTAGACATTGAGAGAGCAATAAAAGAAGGGGTAAAAGCACTAGAGCCCGGCATCCTAGCAGAAGCTAATCGCCAAATACTCTACGTGGATGAAATCAACCTCCTGAGCGACCACATTGTAGACGACCTACTAGATGCAGCTGCCTTTGGTATAAATACCGTGGAAAGAGAAGGCGTATCCGTATCTCACCCATCAAGCTTCGTACTGGTAGGTAGCATGAATCCCGAGGAAGGCGAACTAAGACCACAAATCTTGGACAGAATTGGTCTACAGGTACAAATTACACCCCTTCGAGATCCCAGACAAAGACTAGAAATACTAACACGCATCGAGGAATTCGATAATGGCGAGCAACAATTTATAGAAAAATGGCAAAAAGAAGAAGACGAACTCCAAAAAAGCATAACAAACGCTAAAAAAATTGTGCACCAAGTAAAAATTCCCGAATATCTTCTAATAACCATCGTGAAAATGTGCCTAGAACTAGACGTAGGCACACACAGAGGGGACATCACAGTAATGCGCTGCGCAAAAGCGCTAGCAGCCCTTGACGGAAGACTCGAAGTGAACGAAGCAGACGTATTAAAAGCTGCTGAATTAGCCCTAGGCCACAGAATAAGAAAATTCGAATTCGAAGAAGCAGAAGCTGTAAATAAAAGAATCGCAGAAGGCTTTGAAAAAGCGCTAAACGAAGTCAAGCAGCAGGAAGCAGCGGATTTTTTTCGAAATGACGCCGAAATGAACGGTCAACAACAGGCCAAAGGTGATGAAGCGTCAGGAAAAACAATCCAAAACATATCCTTCGATGAAAGCCTGCAAGCCGACTCCACAAACCAGGAATTTCCATACCAGGACCTCTGGAACCGCTACATGCAACAACAAGAAGGTCGAGACCAAGATGGAATGATAAACATTAGAGATCCCCGTCTAGAAAACCTAACAGATGAAGAAATAGAAGAACTAAGAAAAGCCGGTATCCTCGGAGAATTCTTTAAACGCCAATACAAAAGCCTATTCCGAAAAGACGAACCCCGCTTCATGGGAAGAAGAATCAAAACCAAAGGAACCACCGACAAAGGAAGATACATCTACTACAAAATCCCAAAAGAAAAAACCAAACACATAGCACTAGACGCATCAATAAGAGCATCCTCTCCTCACCAAAAAAACCGAAAAAACACACAGCTTGTAGTGGAAATCCAAAAACAAGACATCCGAGAAAAAATCTTCGAATATCGCGCACCCCTATCCATAGTATTCGTACTCGACGCCAGCGGCTCCATGTTCAAAAACCTTAAAAAAGTCAAACAAGTCATACTCTCCCTACACGATGAAGCCTACCACCAAAGAGACCGTGTAGGACTAGTAGTATTCAAAGGTTACAACGCAGCAATAATGCAATACCCCACAGTAAACCTACAAACCGTATCCTCAAAACTACTCACCATAAAATCTGGATCGTGGACACCACTAGCCGCAGGACTAGTCAAAGGTCTCGAAGTACTAAAACGAGAAAAAATGAAAGATAAAAAAACGGTACCCTTCCTAATAACCATTACAGATGGAGGCGCGAATGTGCCGTTAAATGCTGGCAGTTTTGCTGGTAAGCGTTTCAGTTATGTGCAGCAGATGCGGTCTGAGATGGAGAGTTATAACCAGTTATTGTGTGAGATTGAGGAGATTGCTAAGATGTTTAGGAAGGAGGAGATTCGTACTGTGGTTATTCGTCCTGAGAGTCATGCTTTAATGAAGAATTGGCGGAAGAAGATTTGTCAGAGTTTGGCTGAGAAGAGTGGTGGTAATATTTATAATATTTCGGAGATTGAGAAGCTGGGTGACGTTCTGCGGTATGAGCTGCGTGTTAATAGATAAAAATTATTTTTTGTTATGCTCTAAAGATTTTTAATAGTTTTTTGGAGCTTGTGTATTTTTAGCGGATTTTTTTTGGCATTTTTAGAAAAATTAAGGTTCATTCTTTAATTGTTTGAAAAATTGTCTTATTGGAATCTGTCTTTGTATTTTTAGTATTATTTTTTATGGTAATTTTGTTTTTTTCCAGGTTTTGTATGCTAGTTGTATGTCTTCTTCTTTTATGGTTTTACGGCCGGTGTGTTTTGCCATTTCTTCTGCGAGTCGGGCTATTTCAAGTCCAAGTTCTTCTAGTATTTTGGCCAGGGCTGCTGCTCCGCTTTCTGAGACTCTTTCTGCTCCAGAGTTTCTAATTAGTCTATCGACTGGTGCTACGGGTATGATTGTTTCACTTTTTTTTCTAGGCATTTTTTTCCCTCTTTGTTAGAATCTTCTAAATAAAGTACTTATTTCCTCTATAAAAAGCTTTCATAGACTTTAAAAATAAAAAGGGGGGAAAATAATTAATATTTTCCATTAAGTTTTTAAAGAATAGTGTTGCATACTTAAGTATATTATGAGGGTTGAGTACATTATTTCCAGGGAATGAGAAGTTTAATGAGGTTTAAGCCATTTGTATGATGTTGCTGTTGTTGGTGCTGGACCTTCTGGCTCTATGGCCTGCAGGTACATTGCAGAGGCGGGATACAAGGTTATTTTGATTGATAAGGAAGAGATACCGCGATACAAGCCATGTGGTGGAGCTATTGAATTAACGCTTATGCCCAAATACAAGCTTCCAAACGAATTGATTGAGCGTGAAATAGAATTACTAGTACTTTACCACACCTCAGGAAAGTTTTATCACAGGATTGGTTTAGGGGCCATAGTGTGGCGTTTAAAATTTGATGCCTATTTCCAATACCTTGCAGCGGTAGCTGGAGTAAAAATTAGGGAATTAAGAACTCTGAAGACTGTTAATTGGAAAAATGGTTATTATCAACTTAGACTTAATAGGGGTAAAGTTCAAGCGAAAATCGTTGTTGCAGCAGATGGAGTAAATTCACCTACACTAAGATCCATAGGTTGGGAGCCTTTTAAACCGAATGAAGTTTACTTAACTGTACAAAAAGAAATCCTTTCTAGCAAAGAAAAAATAAATGAAATAATCGGTGAAAAAACCATCAACTTTTATTTCGGAAAGGATATATCAAAACATGGATATGGTTGGGCATTCCCCAAGAGAAATGTGATTAGTTTAGGTTGGGGATGTCTTCTATCCGAGATTAATAATACGAAGGCTTCTTTTCAAAGGTTTCTTGATTATGAGCTAGTTAAAAAAATTTTGTTAAGTGGTGAGACGATTAGAACTGCTGCTCACTTGGTTCCTATGAAAAGTCGTGAAGTGTTTCATGAGAATGGTGTTGTTGCGGTGGGGGATGCTGCGGGTTTGGTGGATGCTATTTCTGGGAAGGGGATTCCATATGCTCTGGAGTCTGGTGAATTGGCGGCGAAGACCATAATTAAAGTCCTAGATGAAGGAGATTTAGAAGGGCTTAGCCATTACAAGGAAGCATTAGAGGGATCTTTTCTTCCGATTTTAAAGGCGAAGTATGATATAGTATTTGATGTTTATAAGAATGATGATAATATTATGAGGTATCTTGATCTTTGGCAAAAACATCGTGCATCGGAAATCGCACAGAATCTTTGGAAAAAATGATGCTAAAAGTAATTTTAATCCTAATATATTTTTTCCTGAATATTTAGATTAATTTTCATCATAATTTGTCCGTGATCTTTTCCCTTAAGCGTATATCGTAATACTCGGTTAGATTACCTGACTCTATACTTTTACAGAACTTATCTGGTTCGCATAGTCTTTGTTTTTTCATGAAACCGCATTTTTTCATAAAGATATCTTTTTTTTCATCTGAAAAAAGTCCCAGTAAATTAAAGTAGGATTTAACCAAACGATATTTTCCAAGCTTGTAGGCTTTTTGTATACATGGAGGGCTTCTTTCAATGTATAGCTTATTTATTTTTTTGCAGAATTCTTTCCAGTTGCAGGTAGCCTGACACTTTTCGCAAATATCTGAGCATCTAATATATTTACATAATTCTCGAATAAGGGCTTTACTTGGATATTCCTGGTTATGTAGAGAGTATTCCAACTCCGAAAATGTTTCAGGGTTAAAATATCCTTCCAAAAGAATAAATTCCAAGCACTTTTGCTTCAAATCTTTTGGAGGCACCAACCAGAACCTCAACCGCCACACTTCTCTCGAGTTTTTAATAAATGAATGGACTCAATTCGGCATCTATAGTCTTCAATTTTGTATATAAAGGCAATTTATTTTAAAAGTCAAACTAAGGATTAATACAAACCATTTTTAAAAAAACTAAACCATTTATATGCAAAGATTTTTGATGTGGATTTATTTCTGTTTAAAATTGTGAATAAAAGGTAGTGAAGGCGAATAGAGATGCGTACGAGCTTAAATGGGAAATGGAGATACAGTTTGGAATCGGTTCCAGATAGTGACTCTGATTGGAAGGATATGTTGCTTCCTGTGAACTGGTATCTTGGAGGGCTGGACTATGCAGGAACTGTTGTTTTTCAGAAAAGTTTTGAGTTGTATGAAAAGCCGGTTGATAAAGAGTTTTGGCTTAGTTTCAAAGGTGTTGATTATTTTACTGATGTCTATCTTAATGGTGTTTATATCGGTCATCATGAGGGTTATTTTCAACCTTTCACGTTTAATGTAACGAGGATTATTGAGGAAGAAAACTCTCTTCTTGTTAGGGTAGGTTCTCCACAGGAAGAAAAACCTGTTTGGCCCAGTAATAAGACCTTAATTAAGGGTGTTCTTAACCATCATGATTGTCGCCCCGGTTCTTGGAATGAGGAACATGGTCAGGATTACAATACTGGCGGCATATGGAACGATGTGGATTTGATAATCACAAACAAAATTATAATATCTAAAGTTAAAATTTCACCAAAAATCGAATTAAGTAGCATAGCTAGGGTAATAATTGATGTTGAGATAGAAAATTTTGATGAACCCAAAGAAATGATAATTGAAATTGAAATCAAGCCCGCAAACTTTTCATCTGGAGTAAAATCATCACAACATAGACGTGTTTTTTTGAGGAGGGGTAAAAACAAAAAATATATTGTTCAAACCATTAAAAATCCAGAATTCTGGTGGACTTGGGACCATGGAGATCCGAATTTATATTATTTAACAGTTATAATTCGTGATGGGGATAATGTACTTGACTCGGTGAGAGAACGGTTTGGTATCCGAGAAGTCAAAATAGACTCTGGCTGGAATTGGTATCTTAATGGCTTACACCTCTTCGTTAGGGGAACCAATATTATTCCGACACAGTGGCTTTCGGAATATAATCCCAAAATGATAGAGAATGATATGAAACTTCTTAGAGATGCCAATGTTAATGCGGTGCGTGTTCATGCTCATGTCAATAGGGATGAGTTTTATTCTGCTTGTGATGAGAATGGAATACTGGTTTGGCAAGATTTTGCTTTGCAATGGTGGTATTCCAGATCGGATGATTTTGCTGAAAAGGCTGTGAGTCAAATTAAAGATATGGTTCGAATATTTTACAATCATCCCAGTATTTTAGTTTGGTGTTGTCATAATGAACCAGACATACATCAATTAGAGAGTCTGGATACCCTCCTATTGCATGCAGTATTGGAGGAGGATGCTACGCGTTACGTGGATATCGCTTCAACAACAGAGTTTCACACTTACCCTGGTTGGTATGAAGAGGATTACAAAAAATTCTCCAGACTATTAGCCCAGCCTTTCTGTAACGAATTTGGCGCTCAAGCTCTTCCAAACATAGAAACTTTGAAAAAAATAATGCCTGAGGAGGACTTGTGGCCTCCGAACTGGGAGAAATGGGCTTTCCACGACTTTCAGCGTATGCAGACTTTCGATATGGCAAAGATAAAACTGGGAGACTCTCTGGAAGAGTTTGTTAATGATAGTCAGAACTATCAGTACAAGCTCCTTAAATATGCTATTGAAACTTATAGACGGGCAAAATATAATCCTATGACTGGAATCTTCCAGTTTATGTTCGTTGATTGTTGGCCGTCCATAACTTGGAGTGTGGTGGATTATTACCGTCAACCCAAGAAGGGTTACTATGCAGTTAAAACAGGATACCAGCCTATTCTTGTAAGCATTGAGGTTGACGATGTTGTGAAAACTAATGATAGGGGTGTCATCTGGATTGTCAACGACTTGCATAAGAATTATTCTAACGCGAGTCTAATTTTCTGGTTAGAAGATGAGGATGGAAATATGTTAAATCGAAAACAAGTAATCGTTAATATAGAATCTGATAGCGTGGTGAAAACCTCTTATGCGTTTGAATTTAAGGTTTGCTCACCCGGGAAATATTTGGTTAACGCTGAGATCCTTACCCCGGAGGGAGTATTGCTTTCAAAAAACCATGAAGAAGTAGAAGTTAAATGAATAGTTATTAACTTTTTTTGCGTTTTCGAGTGGCTTTTTTGGGTTTTGTTTCGGTGCTTACTTTTTTCTCTTCTTCAAATTGCTTTTTGAATTCTCTAACAATTTCATTTAATTGCATTAAATTTCCTAGGAGGGATCTGTCTTTTTCAGATAGAGTAAATCCGGATGTTTTTGTTTCTTGTTCGATTATGTCTCTTATTAATGGGTTCAAGAAGGCTTGGATCAAAGCTATGAGTGCCGTTGCTCCACCTAAGCTCTCTTTAGCTTCTTCGGCATTCTGTTTCGAGCGAGTGAGAAAACTTAGAGTGAGAGAAATAACTAAAAGATTGAATTGCACCATGATACCAAACGTGTAATTATATGTAATATTTCTAGTAATTGTACGGTCGAGACTTATGTACATGAGGGTTGATCCGTCGGAAAAAGAAGATAG
>NZ_JBRAKS010000003.1:0-11347 GCF_052745115.1 Candidatus Jordarchaeum sp. | reverse complement strand
GTAAAAACGCATAAAAAATTAAAGTTACGAGACTTGACCTAAAAGGGATAAAGGTTTTTAATTAAAATTTTTAATAGTAAGCAGACATCTAGATCTATGCTTACGCACAAACTTTCAGATCAATTAATTACTTTTAAAGAAAGCTCAACTACACGCATCTAAACCAATCTTTTGCATTACGCCTCGCGCAGCTATTATTCCAGTGGCTGCAGCAGTCACTATACCTCTTGAAACGCCGGCTCCGTCTCCCGCCACAAATAGGTTAGATACAGCCGTTTCTAGGTTTTTATTAGTGAGGACCTTTTTTGCGGAATATTTAACTTCCGGGGCGTAAAACAGAGTGGAGTCGCCTGCAACACCCGGAATAACCCTGTCAAGTTTCTCCAAACCCTCCAAAATACCTGTTAAAATTCTGTAGGGAATTCCAATGGATATATCTCCTGGAGTTGCTGAGACAAGAGTTGGTTTCACCGATCCCCTCTCAATCCTAGACCAGTAGGATCTTCTTCCTTTCCTTAGGTCTCCAAGTCTTTGGAGTAGAGGTTTTCCTCCACCAAGGATCGTAACTTGAGTAGCAATAGATCGACCATAAGCCGTGGTGTCTTCCAAAGGTTCAGTAAGCCCCACCTTCACCAGTAAAGCGAAATTAGTGTTATCCGACTTTTTCTCTATAAAGGAATATCCATTAACACCCACATGTTCCTCGTAAACCTCCGTGGCCACGAACCCTCTATGGTTTACACAAAAGGTTCTCACAAAATCGTCAAAAGTTGACGTGCGAATGTGAAACTTCGGATCCTGTTGCACACTACACACGGGTTCCATTATACTTGCCGGAACCTCCACCCTCACTCCGATATCCACGGGCAGATACTGGGTTTCAATGTCCATCTTATCCATCTGTCCCTCAAGCCACTTCATTCCGGATCTTCCAGGACAAACAATACAATATTCGAACTCTACTTTATCACCATTCTCTCGTAATAATTCCCTCTCTCTTATTTCCTTAATACTTGTTTTGAGTAGAAAT
Source organism: Candidatus Jordarchaeum sp. (assembly GCF_052745115.1). Classification (NCBI taxonomy): domain Archaea; kingdom Promethearchaeati; class Candidatus Jordarchaeia; order Candidatus Jordarchaeales; family Candidatus Jordarchaeaceae; genus Candidatus Jordarchaeum; species Candidatus Jordarchaeum sp. The sequence continues at coordinate 10,317 of NZ_JBRAKS010000003.1, read as the reverse complement.
TTCACTTCTCTCCTCTCTAACTGGGAGTGAATTCTGTCAATTACCTTGCATGCGTTGTCCGTGCCAATGAGTCTTTGGTCTATTGGTATAAACTTGATATCTGCAGAAGACGCCTTTCTCTCAAGTTCTTCCACCTTCTCCTTCTCCGGTTTAGATAATATATTCGGAGCACCATTTTCAAGAAACATCTGATCCACCAGGTTAACAAGTTCCCATGCCTCTTCCTCATTTTTAGTGAATTCAGTCAAGTCACCGCCAATGTAAGGATTCAAATTCAAAAGACCGCTAGAATAGGCTCCCGCACCACCGATTCCACACATTATATCACAAGGATCACAACGCAAACACTTATCATGATTTTTGAGCATAGGGCATTGCCTTTTGGACGCTGCTTCACCCCGATCAATGACTATAATATCCTTAACACCATTTTTTGTAAGCTCATAGGCCGCAGCCAACCCAGCGGGACCCGCACCAACAATAGCTACCTGACAATTCACTATTTATGAAGCCTCCATTCTCAAACTATTTAATATCCTGAGAGTTTCAATATCCTGACTGCTAAGAAAGCCGCATTACGAGCATTATCAATACCCACACAGGCCACAGGCACCCCAGAAGGCATCTGCACAATAGAAAGAAGCGCATCCAACCCCCCCAACTTAGAACTCACCGGCACCCCAATAACCGGCTTCTCAGTCCTCGAAGCTATAAACCCCGGCAAATGAGCAGACAACCCCGCCACCGCAATGAAAACATCTGCCCCCGCTTCAGAAATATACCTCTCCAATTCCTTCGGGTTTCTATGCGCAGAAAGCACCTTAACCTCATATGTAATACTATTACTCTCCAAAACCTCCACAGCCCTCATAGCAATCTCTCTATCAGACTCACTGCCCATAACAACAGCAACCAAAGGCTTCTTTTCCACCATAACCTTACACCCTTCTACCACTAGAAAAGTAATATCATTGCCTCTTTAATTTCAAATTCTTACTTTAAAAAAGCTTCGCAGAATTCCCATATTCCACAATAGAGAATAATAAAAGCTAAGCCTGATACTCTATCCGCCCTCTTCCCGGAATCCAGTCCACTTGCCTTCCAATAAGATCCTTTTCCTTACGATAATTATATATTTCACGAATTAACTGCGCCAACTCAATCCTCTTCTCCAAAAGCGTTAAGCCACCAATATCGGATCTATGGAACAAACCCCAGCTATCCTTAAGTCTAACACACTCTACACAGCTTTCTGCAATATCTGCTGCTTCCGGAATCGTTTCGGCTTCCGCATATATCTCTACCGCTCGCGATCCACCAGTAATTATTTCACCATTCTCCAATCCAACCGAGCCATAAAAAACCTTAGCACCTCTTTTTTTAATCGCCACTTCATCAACACTAATCGGATGACCCTTTGCCAAGTCTCTTCTATCAGGATAACCCTTAGGAGCTACACACTTCACAACAGTAGCCGTATCTTTGAATTTCAGATCAATTTTATGAAGCTTACCACCTATTATAGCTTCTGATATATCCACCAAATCCGTCTCAAGAATCGGAAGCACATTCACCGCCTCCGGATCACCAAACCGGGAGTAAAACTCAATAATCGTAGGCCCCCACAGGGCGGTCAACATCATCTGACCCGCAATAACACCACGGAAAGGCTCACCCAACTCCCTATCAATAGCCCTAACCACACCCTCCACAATAGAAGCCGATATTTTATACTCCTCCTCATTTATGAAAGGAAGCGTTAACCCCGGACCACCAATACTACCCATACCACCAGTTTCTGGCCCAGTGTCCATTTCGTATGCGTTTTTGTTGTCTTGGACTAGTGGTAGGGGTTTTATGGTTTTTCCGTCTGTGAAGCATTGTATTGTGTATTCGGGTCCTTCGACTTTTTGTTCGATTAGTATTCGGTCTTCGATGTCTGTGTATGGTTGCATGTGTTTTTCGTATATGTCTCTGGTGTGTTTTCTTTTTACTTCTGCTTTTTCTTCTTGGAGGTATGCTTGGAGGTCGGCGATGACTTTTACTCCTTTTCCTCCGGCTTGTCTTGCGGGTTTTAGTGCTACGCTTTCGGCGTATTCGTTTATGTAGGCTATGGCGTCGTCCACGTTTTTGAAGGCCATGAATCTGAGTCTTCCTGGGATTTTGTGGTTCCACATTAGTCTTCTCATGAATGCCTTGGACATTTCTATTTCTGAGGGGGCTTTTTTTGCTCCTATGCAGGGGATTCCTGCTTTTTCTACTTCGTCTGCTACGCCTAGGAACTGTGGTTCTTCGGGGCCGATGAAGGTGAAGTCGACTGAAAATTTTTGGGCGACCTCAGCTACAAATTTTGGTTCGTTTGGTTTTCCGAGGGCTATTTCTCCTCCTGTTTGTTCGCATATTCGTAGTATTCCGGGGTTTTTGTCGCTGGCTGCTGCGTAAATTTTGGGGTTATGTGTGCTTCTGGCTAGTGTGTCGGCTATGGCGTGTTCTCTTGCTCCGTTTCCTACGAGTAGGATTTTTACCATTTTTCTATTCTCCTATGGGATATTCTCCCGTGAAGCATCCTAAACATAATTGTTCTTTTGGGAATCCTGTGGAGTCTATGACTGCTTTGAGTGATAGCCAGGCGAAGGTGTCTGCGCCTACTACTTTGCTTACTTCGTCTGGTGTTAGATTGGCTGCGATTAGTTCGTCTTTTTCTGGTACTTCGACGCCGAATGGGCAGGGTGAGACTAGTCGGGGGCTGCCGATTCTTACATGGACTTCTTTGGCTCCTATGCGGTTGCGCATTAGGTTGACTATGTTTCTGGTTGTGGTTCCTCTGACTACGCTGTCATCGATTAGTACTACTTTTTTTCCTCTGATGGCGTGTCGGATTGGGTTTAGTTTGAGTTGTACTCCTACGAGGCGTTCGAATTGTGTGGGTTTTATGGCGGTTCTTACTGATCGGCCGGTTCTTACGAATCCCATTTCTATGGGCATGCCGGTGTAGTCTGAGTAGGCCATGGCGAATGGTATGGCGGTTTCTGGGACTCCTATGACGGTGTCTGCCTCTACTGGGAACTCTTTGGCTAGGTATTCTCCGATTTTCATTCTGGCTTCGTAAACGGATTTATCGTTTATGAGGGAGTCTGGTCGGGCGAAGTAAACGTACTCGAATGCGCAGTATCTGGGTTCGGGTTTGAAGGCTTGTTTTCTTTCTATACTGTATGGGGTGAAGACGTATATTTCTCCGGGTTTTATGGGTGCTTTGTAGTCTGCGCCGATTACGTCTAGGGTGGCGCTTTCCGAGGCTACTGCTCCGTGGTCGAAGCCGAAGCTTCCGATGCACAAAGGCTTTATTCCCATGGGGTCTCGAGCTACAATCATTTCCCCGTTTTTAGTTATCGCGATAAGTGAGTAAGCACCCTTAAACTTCTCCATAACAGTTTCGGTGGCTTCTAGAGGGTCGCTTTTCTTTAATTCCTCATAGAGTAGTTGCGCGGCGATGTTTGCGTCTTCTTCGTTACCGATTTTGGGGTTGGGTGAAATTTCTTTAAAATTTAGGATTTTTCCGTTGTAGGTAAATCCTAAACCAGAATCATTGTCGCTGACTGGCTGGATGTTCTGTGCGGATTTTGGGTTGAATGGGCAAACGTTACCTATTCCTATCCATCCCGGCAGACTTTCTAACTTTTCTGAGGAGAAGAACTCTTCTACCATACCTCTGCCTTTTACGCAGTTAATTTTATCCCCGTTGAAGGCTGCTATTCCACAGGTTTCTTGTCCCCGGTTCTGTGATGCGATTAATCCATAGTACACGAATCTTGAAACGTTCCACTTCTGGTCGAAAGCGTAGATTCCGAATACTCCACATTTTTCTTTAATTTTCACTTTTTCTTATGCCTCCGAGGTAGCTTTCTAAGAAATCACTATCTATGGACTCGATGGGATATTTCTTATTGAGGCACGCTAGGCAAAGCTCGTCTTCTGGCAATCCGATACCTTGCATTAACCCATCAATTGTCATGTATCCAAGGGAGTCTGCACCGATGAATTTTTCAATTTGTTCGACTGTCTGATTTGCGGCAATTAGTTCACGACTGGTGGGGAAATCTATACCCATATAGCACGGGGCTACTATGGGTGGGCAACTAACTCTTACGTGAACTTTTCTGGCTCCCGCATTCCGTATGAGGCAAACTATTCTTTTCATGGTGGTGGCGCGAACTATCGAGTCGTCCACAAGTAAAACGTCTTTTCCACTAATAAGTTCTCTGACTGGATTCAGTTTCAGCTTAACCTGGTCTTCCCTTTCTGCCTGTACGGGCATTATGAAAGTTCGCCAAACGTAACGATTTTTAATCAATCCCTCTCCTAGAGGTATGCCCGACTCTGCCGCTAATCCCGAGGCTGCGGTTCTACCGGAATCAGGGACTGGGACCACAATATCTGCATCAACTGGGTGGGTCTGGGCAAGTATTTTTCCTAGTCTCTCTCTCACCTTAAATATTGATATGCCGTCAAAGTTGGAGTCGGTTCTTGAGAAGTAAATAAACTCGAACATGCAGCGGGCATGCCTATTAGCTTTAACAATTGTTTCTTTAACGGGACCATCATCTGTGATACGTGTTATCTGGCCGGGCTCTACATATTCTAAGATTTTTCCGTTGAGGGATTCGATGACTGCGGTTTCGGAGGCTATCATGTAAATGTCATTTATTTTTCCTATGCATAACGGTTTGAATCCTAATGGGTCGCGTATAGCATAAAGGTTTCCCGCCTCGTTCATTAAAACCATTGAGTATGAGCCCTTTAACTTGTTCATGCTTTTAACCAGTGCTTGGCTGTAATCGTCTGTTTCCAACAGATTTGATGCTAAGACATGAGCTATGGTTTCCGTGTCTGAGTCTGTGTGAAAAACGTGTCCTTTCTCCTCTAATATGGATCTTAATCTGAGAAAATTGGTTATGGTTCCATTAAAGGCGATGGCGTAAGAGCCTAGGGTGGAAACAAACTTTTTGGGCTGTGCATTTTCAATATTGCTGTCGGAGGTGGTACTGTATCTGACATGTGCTATTGCTTTGTTTCCATAAAGTGTGGATAGAATTTTTTTTGTAAAAACTGTGCTGGCAAGACCCATATCCTTATGGCCTGTAATTCCCTTTCCGTTTTGCACGTATATTCCTGCTGATTCCTGTCCTCTGTGCTGAAGTGCAATTAATCCGTCAAACGCGTATCTTGAGACTTGAATGGATTTGTCTGGTGAGTAAACGCCGATTACTCCGCAGTGTTCACGAGGTTTTCCTAAAAAGGATTTTTCACTCATAATTATTGCCCCATATGCGAGGGTATTGTACACTCCCAAGCCTGTTTTACATCTATTAAATTACAATTTACAACTTCATTATCTTGATAATGGAACACAATTTGAGGCAAGCCACTGACATTCCCAATATGGAATGCTGGCACATTTCGACTTTTAGCAAATTCCAAGAGAACATCAATATTAGATTTTGGAGTAGTAACAATAAATCGTGAATGACTTTCAGAAAATAATAATTCATCCAATCTTAAGTTTTTGGTATTAGCCATACTGAGATCAATGTCAATACCACGATTGCTTTTAATGCTCATTAAAGAAAGTGCCACTCCTAAACCACCCACCGAACAATCGTGAGCAGCATTAACATAGTTATTTTTTATGGCCGACCATACCAATTCCATAGTATTTTTTTCTCTCCACATATCTACTTTGGGCGCAATCCCTCCCTCAAAACGATGAACTGAATAATAGTATTCTGAACCACCCATTTCGGGAAATGTTTCACCTAAAAGTACAATGTAATCATTAATATTTTTGAATGTTAATGTTGTAATATTTTTAAGTGTGTCTAGAACTCCTAGAGCGACCACGACTGGTGAAGGCTTTACAGCCCTTTTTGTTACTTCGTCTTCATTGTAAAAACTCACGTTGCCTCCAACGCATGGTGTTCCCAGAACTTTGCACATGTCTGACATTCCACGTACTGTTTCCTTAAATTGCCAAAAAATATCTGGTTTTTCTGGATTACCAAAATTTAAACAGTCTACTATTGCTAATGGACGAGCGCCCACCGCGGTAACATTTCTGCAAGCTTCAGCAGTGGCACCGGCGCCTCCATTGTATGGATCTAGATAACAGTATTTAGAATTACAGTCACTAGAAACCGCAATGCCTTTATCCTTACCGATTATTCTGAGCACCGCAGCATCCCCTTCTCCGCATTTTACTATACTTCGGATGCCTACCTCATGGTCATACTGACGATAAACCCATTCCTTACTAGCAATATTTTCAGAAGCCATAAGCTTAATTAGTATTTTAGAAAATTCAGCGGGCATCGGAGGTTTTTCCACCGTTTTCAATTTCTCAATGTATGTTGGCTTTTCTGCAATTCTTTCTATGATTGGAGATTCGGCCAACAGTTTTGCAGGAACCTTGGCAACTATTTTGCCATTCAAAAAAACATTGATGTTCTTGGATTTAGTAACCTTACCTACTATGCTCCAAGATAAGCCATACTTTTGCAGTATTCCAGTAACTTTTTCCACACCCTTCGGATCAACAATAAAGAGCATGCGTTCCTGCGATTCAGATAGCATTATCTCAAAAGGTGTAAGTCCTTTCTCTCTTAAGTGAATTTTTGAGATTTCAATATCAATTCCGGTATCTCCCTTATTTGCCATTTCTGAGGAACCGCAAGTTAAACCGCCTCCACCGAGATCTTTTAATCCATGTACGAAACCGGTTTGTAAAATTTCAAGAGTAGAATCAATTATGAGTTTCTTGGTAAAGGGATCCCCAACCTGAACAGCGGGGCGGTCTTCCTCAGATTCTTCGGTTAGGTTTCGGGAGGCAAATGTAACACCATGAATACCATCTCTACCAGTAGCGCCCCCCGCTAGAATAACCACATCACCTGGGTACTTTGCTTGGGCTAATACTATTTCTTCTTTTTTTGCAATGCCTACACAGGCTACATTTACTAGGCAATTTTGTTCAAAGCTCTCATCAAATTCCACTTCGCCCCCTACTGTGGGAATGCCTACACAGTTTCCATAATCTGCAATTCCCTTTACCACGTATTTAAAAAGCCAGCGTGAGTGTGCGCTTTTTATAGATCCGAAACGTAGAGGATCAAGAAGCGCAATGGGACGGGCCCCCATGCATAAAATATCCCGAATTATTCCCCCTATTCCCGTCGCAGCCCCATTATATGGTTCAATTGCTGATGGATGATTATGTGATTCAATTTTAAATACCGCGACATAGCCATCGCCAATGTCCACTACCCCTGCGTCATTCCCTGGTCCACATACTACGCGAGGCCCTTTCTGAGGAAGTAGTTTTAAAACTGGTCTTGATGATTTGTAGGAGCAGTGTTCTGACCACATGACATCTATCATGCCTGCTTCTACGGCGTTGGGTTTTCTTCCCATCATTTTTTCGGCCTTTTCTAACTCTTCCGGTTTCAAGTCTACCTGAATTCCATCAACCATAGTCACTTACAGTTCGCCTCATTTTTGTAGAGTATTACTCATAGATTGGAAAATTAATCTTCCATGATCTGTTTTAAAGGGACTAAGAGCCGGTTCAGAAGCCCTCTCAGGGTGGGGCATTAAACCCACAACGTTCCGCTCTAAATTGCATATACCGGCGATATTGTCAACTGATCCGTTAGGATTAGAATCAGGTGTTAGTTTACCACTCTCATCCGAGTATCGGAAAACAATCTGATTATTTTCCTCCATCTCATGGAGAGATTCTGTATTATTATAATATCTTCCTTCATTGTGAGCGATAGGCATTCTAAGGATTTTGCCTCTCTCCATACTATTAGTGAACATAGTATCCGTGTTGTCTACACGTAGTGTAAGCCATTTACATATGAATGTGAGACTAGTATTTCTCAACAAGGCACCTTCTAACAAACCTGACTCAATTAGAATTTGGAACCCATTGCATATCCCTAGTACTGGTTTTCCTTCTTTAGCCATATCTTTTACCCTTTTCATCGCAGGGCTATACGCAGCTATGACTCCCGCTCTCAACGAGTCTCCGTAAGAAAACCCTCCCGGAAGTACAACCGCATCAAAGTCCCCGTCGTTAAAATCCTTGTGCCATACCAGCTCCGTTTCCAATTCCATGACATCCCTTAGCACATGCACTGTATCAAGGTCGCAGTTGGAGCCGGGGAATCGAATAACCGCTACTTTCATAATGATCTCCTCAAGTAGGTCCTCCAACATAATACAGTACATATTGCCATTGAACCGATTGGAATTTGGTACATGGTACATAAACCTCTGAATGAACAACGATTAATCTTTCACATTTATTGTAACTACGTGAATAACTGGGTTGAAAATCCTCAAGTCATTACACATTCTATAAACGATATTCTTTGCCTTCTCTTTACTCTCCGCCTCTAAGTTTACTCGGAGAAATTTTCCGGAGCGTACATTTTTAACCATTTCAAATCCATTCTGATTAATTAAATCCTTGAGTATGGTTTCCCCTTCAGGATCCCTTGCAGCCGGCTTATTTTCAATTACAATTTCTAATACGTAGTTATTCATTTTTGGTGCCTCTTATTGGGGGCATTTTTCCTAAAAGCTTCTGGTAAAGCTGGATATAGGTGTTTAAAACCTGTTCCATTGTTCCGCCTTTTCGGTAAACGTCCTTGTCTAAAATTTTGTCTGTGCCCACTTCCCAGATTCTCATCGAGTCCCCGTTAATCTCGTCGCCCACATAAATTTTGCCATCAGTTCCTCGTCCAACCTCTATCTTAAAATCCACTAGAGTAAGACCTTTAGCTTTTAGAGCATCACTTAAAATTCTATTGGTCTTAAGGGTGATTTCTTTAATTTTTTTTACTTCCCCTCGAGAAGCTAGACCTAAAATTAAAAAATGGTCTTCATTGAGCATAGGATCGTGGCGTGCATCATCCTTGAGATAAAACTCTACGACAGGTGGATTTAACAGGGTTCCTTCCTTGATGGGATAATTTTTTACTAAATGCCCCGCGGCAATGTTTCTGCAAACAATCTCTACTGGCAACATTTCCAGATTCTTTACTTTCATCATGTTCGGCTCGACGAATTCTATATAGTGGGTGGGGACTCCCTTCTTTTCTAAAATTTCTAAAAAGTAGGCTGATATGTGTGCATTTATTACAGCTTTCCCTCTTAAAACATCCATTTTTTCTCCATCAAGAACAGTAATACTGTCCTTAAACTCTAAGAGGGCCACATCACTATTCTCTGTTTCACGGACTTTCTTAGTTTTACCTTCAGAAAGAATCTTGCCCAAAGGTTTAGACATACCCCTGTCTCCGAGCCATTTTTTAGGTCTCGCTAGGTTGAGACCTAAAGCTCCCAATTTCAACTATCTATATTTCCAATATAAAACTTTTTTTAAACATCCATGTAAATAAACACAAATCTTTAAAAAATAATACCTAAAAAATGATTTGAAGATATTAATATTTTGAGATTAATTAGGATATTTTTGACATAAACATGTCAATGAAAGGCATTCATAATCAGGATATTTAAAGATATTTTTAGATTCGGCTAAATTTCTTTTATAGAACTTAATTAAAAAAAATGGGAGGTAGGATGTTAAACTCTAACTCTCAGCGCTCCAAGTAAAGTTAGTAGACCACCTAATATTGCAGCAGCTGGAGCAAAGGCAAAAATCACTTGACTTCCTAAGAAGACGAATAAACCTATTATCCCCAATATTAAACCTATAATTCCCGCAAGTACCAGAAGAATCATTGTTACGTCACCAGCATCTATGAGAATACCTATCAATGCTAGTATTCCCATTATCAATATAAGAATTCCCAGTATATCAATCCAAGGCCATACAATGCCCCCTGAAAATGACGGGAAAAATGAACCATGGGGGTAGTAGATTCCTATTGCAAAGCTTGGTACAAAAATGGCTACTAATAATAGAAGGGCTCCGACTAGTGCAGTGGTTCTGGATTTGCTTTTTGTGGCTCTTCTTGACCTTCTTCTTGGCATTTTTCTTCCTCCATATCATATTTAGCTTTGTTAGTTATCCATTTTTTATGGATTTGATGGTTCAAATTCTACTATTTATTCCTTAATAAAGATTTGTGAATAGGTTTTTATTGATTTCACTATAGTGCCTTGAAAAGTTTTTGAAACAAAACGACTGCGAAATCTGCCTTTTTATGGCTTCTTTTCGGTAAAGGAGCTTTTCTTCCCATATATTCAGACGAAACTCCTATATGGGTATTTGTTGATATATAACTTATG
>NZ_JBRAKS010000002.1:0-42316 GCF_052745115.1 Candidatus Jordarchaeum sp. | reverse complement strand
AAAATGTTCTCTCCTTTATAAACAAAACCAAATAAACCTAAGAAATACTGGTCCCTTCAATTAATCCTAGAAGTTCATTGAGCTCCTTTTCCCGGTGGCAAAGTTTGGGCGGTATAAACAGAGGATCAAATATGGCTTCAACACTTGCAGTCTTCATTTTTAACCATTTCCAACTGTTTGAACTATTTTTTAGGTGTTCAGTATTTAAACCCCACAAAAAAATACTTTTAAAAATATGAACAGAAAGGGGTGAGACACCTAACCGAAAGTATTTTTACATAAAATATACAACTAAAATTTACAACCCGAATCAAATATTTTATGAAAAAAATTAATAAAATAAAAATCAATATTAATTACTAATAAATAAAAAATATAGTTAATTACACATGGCAAAAAGAATATTTATTACAATACACTAAAAGTAAAATAGCAACAATCACAATATTGGTGCTAAAAAATGACTATAAGCGAACAAAAATCCGAAAAAATCAGAGGATTACTCCAAAAAATAGAGGACACCACCAAGCTCGAGGGCTGTGCTGTCATAACCAGGGACGGAGTTCGCCTAGCTAGCTCCGCTTCCACATCTGTTGATGCGGATATGCTGTCTGCTGCTTCTGCGGCCATGATTAGTACTGGTGAAATGGCTGCTATGCAGTTGAGTTACGGTAGCTTATCGGATATTATCATAAGAGGGGACAATGGACATATTTTACTTACTAGAGCGGGACCCAATCATATGCTAGTGGCTGCGAGTAAGGATACGACACAGCTAGGTCTCAATCTGGGTGTTTTGCGTAGATATGCTAGTCAGATTTCGGGCATGATAGGAGTTACGCCTGAGGTTCCAGCTGCGCCCAGAATACCCGTTACTACACCAATGCCCACACCGCCTCCAAAACCGGTTACTGTGACTACTGCGGTTCCAGCACCCAGGCCTCCTACAACTCCGAAAATTACTACTACAGTCGAGCCTCAAGCTCCTATACCCCAAGCACCAGCTCAGGAAATCCCCGATGAGATTTCAGGTGACGAGAAAGGAGCAATTTTTGAGGCACTCAGAGCTTTGGGTTTGGAAGACATGATTAAGATTCCTAGCACCAAAGAGGGGAAAAAACCAGAGGCAGAGAGAATCTAGAAAACCAATAAAATATGAAAATTGGTTTCACAGCACTAACCCTAAACATTTGAGCAATAGATGCACCGTTTCACTTAATTATACAAAGATAAAAATAAGGGGAGCGATAAACCGGTTAGCTTACAAATTAACTTTTTAATATTTTTTTATATCCCGTTTGACTTATTTTTATTCGAGTTCTACCCAAATGATTTCTTCGGCTAAGGCACACTCTCCGTTCTCATAATATTCACAGACATAGCAACATTTCTCATGATCATCACAGATTTCGATCATAAAGCATTCATCGCAACAGTTGAGTTTAACGTAATTGGTCATCATTAAAACATCCCAACATAGAATTTAATGATTTATGTGTTTTTAATTTTAAAAAGTTTACTTAATATTTAGATTAATTTTGTAAAGAATTTTGATGCAAAGAAAAAAATTTAGAAAATTATCGCCAAGGAACTAGTTTTTTTACACATTGAGAGATGTTCCACACTTGGTGCATTTCCCATTGCTTTTTGCTAAGCAGTGGGAGTGAGCGGATTCCCCGCAATTAGGACATACTATTAGTTCTTGATTACCGCCAATAACCGAACTGCAGATTATACATTTAGCCAGCTCAGTTCCGCAGTATGGACAAAACTCGGCATCTCTAGATATCAACTCATTACAGTCAGGACATACTAAATTTTCAGCAGTAGCACTTTTTTCCAGTCTTTTCTTCTCGCTTAGTATTAAGGATTTGTTTACAGTCTTGTTTATTTTTACTTCATACTTATCTTTAATGCCTTTCAATTTTTTCTGGACTGAGGAACTTGCTAGAGTTGCTTTTTCCGATAAAGCATATGCATCCTGTAGAATTTCGTTTAGAACAGCAATGTCGGGTGCTGAGTTTATTAGAATATGTATACTATTTTCTGCTTCCTGAAAAAAATTGATAAACTCCAAACTAGAGGCTTCGGATTTTACGGTCTCAAAAAAATCACTCACTGCTTTCTTGTAAAGTTTTCTTAGTTCAGAGACCAAGGCTACTCCTTCTATATCGAATTCTACTATTAAATTAAGTAACTTCCCTTTTTTTATTTATGGAAGCGACAACATAATTCTTACTGGTCTTAATTTTGGCCCAATAGGAGTTTAGAATTACAAATTAAAATTCAAATTTTTGAAGGAGAAAAAGGAGTTAAGTATAATGAAATTAGTGCGGTAAACTTCTTAGAAAATCTAGTAATGCTTGGTTAAGCTCTTCCGGTTGTTCTATCATCACCATGTGACCAGCATTCTCAATTATTTTTAGAAAGGAGTCGGAAATTTTGTCATTCAGATACTGAGACCATTTCACTGGAGTCAACTTGTCCTCGGTGCCCACAATAATCAAAGTTGGAACACTAATCTCTGACAATCTTTCTCTAGCATCAAAATTGTTACAAGAATTGAAATCTGCAAACCCCACCTCCTGTCTACACTTCAAACACTCGTTCTTAGTCATCTCAACAAGGGTCGGACTGGCTTTCTCGGCAAAAGCCATACTTCCAATAGCCAACTCAATACTTTCCTTAAAATTAGTTTTCAAAGCCTCAAGAATAGTGGGAAGCACCCCCAACTTAGCCCCAGAACCCACCAGAACCATTCCGCTCAAAAGTTCAGTGTAGTCTAAAGCCAGTTGGATACAAATTGCACCACCCAAAGAATGCCCAACAACAACCATCTTCTCAATACCCAAACCCTGAACAAACTCTGCCACATAATCGGTATAAAGCTTCACAGAAATCTCACCATCAAGCGGATCCGACCCCCCATGACCCGGCAAATCCAACAAAACCAAACGGTACCCATCAGCAAGAGGCTTCTGAAACTCCCAAGAAACATGACTACCCATCGAACCGTGAATAAAAACAATCGGTAAACCTCGACCAATAGACTTGTAAAAAATCTTTTTACCCCTAATAATCAGCGACGACAACACAAGCCCTCATAAATAGTTATCAACGCTAAAATTGAATTACATATAGTACAAATAGTATATAAATATCATCGGATACCAGCAGACAAAACCAGACTTAAAGCCGTTAAAGTGCCAATCTTCCGCTCTTTCATTTCATTCCGAACATAAAAAAGGTTCCCAGATTTCACAACAGAAATCACATGTCGCCCCCTCTGATAAGCCTCCAGATAGTCCTCCCGAACCACAATTTCATCAAACTCCACTCCACCCAACCTCTTTAAAACCTCATCCCGGGAAGATTTGATAAAATCAGCCCGCCGTTCAATAGGAAAAGGAGTGTCCCTCAAAGCGTTCAATAAATCCATAGTCAAAAACTCGCCCATAAAAACGCAACTCCAAATAATTAATTCATAATAAAAACCACAAATCATAAACTATTATAATTAACCCAAAAAAACCTACTAAGATCTATAAAATCTATGAAAGGAATAGAGGGCCCAGGCCGGGAGTTCCATGAGAACAGCCACGGCTAATCCTCAAATTGAAATCCCGAACTAAACCAAAAAGGTTAACGTTCCCCGGGTCTAGGGATGACTATTACCGTCGAGCTAAGGCTCAAAGGTAACCACAGTCCCCAAGGATGCCGCTACCCTACCTAGGCCGCGTTTTTTGTTCAGCAAAATATCGTGCATAGTGGTATAAAATTTTTTCGGATTAATTGATTTTGAATTTTTATTTAAAGTTTTGAAATTAAGTTTTTTATAAATAGTTTGGTTTCATTATACGAGTAACTTTTTGTGTTTTTTGGTTTAATTTATGGCTTAGGGTTTGTGCCATGCGAACATGTAATATTTTGCTTCCCCTGTGGGTGCTACTGTGGCGATCACGAATTTTTTTCTGACACTGGTTGCGAGGCGCCCGGCCCTCACTGTTTCTATGGGGCTTAGCTGTGTGCCCTTGGGCACCACTGATACTATGAGAGGAGCATGGTCTATCCCTGGACCTTGATTATATACTGAGAAGTCTGCTCCGAATTTTAGTCCGGGTCGGACTATGTATCCTTTTTCTCTGAGGTCTTTGTAGACTGTGTATTTTGTTTTGAAGTCGATGTAGGTTTGTTCTGCTTTTTGTTCTAGTTCTTGCTTGGTTATGGTGTGGCCGTCAGTAGCATCTGTGAGTTCAATTTTTTCTTTTTCAAGGAGGTATAGTGTTTCGATTAGGGAGAGTTCTAGGGGGCGGGTGAATTGGGGGGATTTGGGTTTTCGTATGCCTAGGGGTTGGCCGTAGAAGCTTTCGGCGTAGAGTTGGGAGCCTTCTTCGGGGTTCCACACGATCACTCTGTTTCCCTGTATTAGTTCTGCTCTTTTTTTTCCTGTGGTTTCTTCGGTGGTTTTCACTTACTCTACCTCTATGATTTGTTTTTCTTTTTGTCATGGTGTTTTGTTTTTATGGTGTTTTGTTTTGGTTTAGCCTTGCCTTGCAACGGCTATTATGCGTACCGCATCGGCGGCTCTTCTGGCGATGTCTACTGTGTCTTCTAGGTTGGTTATGATATTTAGTAGGCGTATTAGTGTGCGGTGGTCTATGTTTAGTTGGAATAGGGTTTGTTCGGTGGCTCTGTGGATTTGGTCCATGAATCTTTCTATTTTGTCTACTTCTTCGGCTGCTTTTTTGGCTTTTTCTGCGTCTTCTATTATGGTGAATATGGCTTCGCGAAGTGTTTCTACAGAGTTGATCATGGTGGTTACTAGGTTTCGCAGATCTTCAGTTAGGGTGCCTTTGGGTTTCCAGTCTTTTAGTCCTTTTAGTCTGAAGGCGGCCCCTTCGGCGTAATCAGCTATTTCGTCTGTTATGAGGACTAGCCGCATCATATCTTCTCTTTGGATTAGGGTTGCTGCTACGGAGAGTTCGTCTAGCAGGGCTAGTTTTATTTCTTCTGCTTCGTTGTCTGCTTGGGAGATTTTTAATAGTGTTTCTTCCATTTGGTTTTCGTTTCCGGTTAGCCAGGCTTCTAGAAATGGGGCGAGCTCTTTTGCTGCTGATAGTATTTTTCTTATATGGTCTTGGATTATTTCTAAAACTATGCGCTCCTTGCTTTGGTTTAAATCGATTGTCATGACTTCTTTCCTCTTTTCTGGGTGTTTAATTCTTCCCGAACACATTTAAATAAGTTCCTATTTTTAAGGATTAAAACTTAGTGGTGAAGGAAAAGAA
This sequence comes from Candidatus Jordarchaeum sp., assembly GCF_052745115.1. Classification (NCBI taxonomy): domain Archaea; kingdom Promethearchaeati; class Candidatus Jordarchaeia; order Candidatus Jordarchaeales; family Candidatus Jordarchaeaceae; genus Candidatus Jordarchaeum; species Candidatus Jordarchaeum sp. Next base: position 37,028 of record NZ_JBRAKS010000002.1, on the reverse strand, counting down.
TTTATTGTGTTGATAATGTTTTTTGATGATTCTTTTTTTGTTTCTTATAATCTGGGTGAAGAGTGTGTATTTCGCTTATTTTATTGTTGTGATGTTGGCTTGTTTTGTGAAATTTTGGTTTTAATTTTTTCTTATTATTATAGTAAAGTTTATAGGTTTTGTTTGTTCAATTAGTTTTTGTTTTGGAGGATTTTTTTAATGTATTTGTCAGCAATGCTTGTGACTTTGTCTTTATTGGACAGTGTTAACGCGTTTTTCCAGAGTCTTTTCAATGGTGTTTTATGGTGGATTTTTACCTATGGACCTATTGGATTCTTTGCAGCCATGATTTTGCAAGCAATAATCGCACCGATTCCCAGTGAGCTTGTTTTAATGCTTGGTGGAGCCACCTTCTCCATTCAATACCATGCAATTTCGCTTATTCCTTTAATCGTTTTATTTCCTGGAATCTTTAATATTTTCAATTTGATATTCTATATAACCTTATTTTCTTCGCTTTATGGATTTGATTATGGAATTTTGTTAGCGGGTTTCGTTGGAGGCACCGGAGAAGTCGCCGGTGGTGTTATCGGGTTTTATATTGCCAGATTTGTTGGAAGACCAGTAATTGAAAGATGGGAAGAAGCTATTGAGATGGAGAAAAAAGAATATCAAACGAGCGGAGGAATACTGAGAAGACTTTTTGACAGAGTAGTTATCTATACACTCGGGGACGCTGTTCTCATAGCAGACAGGTGGTTCACGAAGTACGGGTTCTGGGCAATTCTCGCTGCTAGATTAATTCCATTTATGCTTTTTGACGCCGTTTCTTATGGCGCTGGTCTGACTAAAATAAAGTTTAAATCTTATTTTTTTCCTACGGTGATTGGAGGATATCCCCGAGCCTTTTTGTATTGTTTTTTAGGTGCCAAACTTTTACTATATCTTAACTATGTGACTTTCGGTGATCCTTACACTTTGTTCTTCATTATAGTGGCATTGATAGTCGTCTTTGTAGCAGTGATGTACGAGTTTGTGATTAAGAGAAGATACTTGGTAACCAAAAATGGCGTAAAACAGTAGATGGAAACCGCCCCGATACACATTTTAAGTGGTCACAGCTCTCTTTAAATTGTTTGCCATTCACTTAGAGTAACTTTACGAGATGACCCATACCTCTCTTTTTCGCCAACTGATAGACGACATTTGATGCAGCGATATCTTGTACCGCCATTCCGGTGGAATCAAAGAGAGTAATCTCTTTTTCTGTTGTCCTACCCCTCTTCTTTCCGATTAAGATTTCTCCAATCTCCGCGTGAACATCACTTTCCTTAATCAATCCTTGGGAGAGAGCGTGTTGAATTTCTCCAATCTCGCGGCATTGCTTGAGGCTGTCCACCACGATTTTTGCTCGCTTCATAATTGTTGGATCTAGCTCTTGCTTTCCTGGGGCGTCTGCCCCTATTGCGTTGATGTGAACGCCCTCTTGAATCCATTCATTCATGATTAAGGTTTTTTTTGAAGGCGTGACTGTTACAACAATGTCCACATCACTTACAGCTTCTTTTGCTGAACTGACTGCCTTAACTTCGATGCCCAGACGTTGGCTCATCTCCGAAGCGTATTTTTTACTACCGGTCTCACGAATGTTGTATACTTTTACCTGTTCAAGGGAAAATAGTTCTTTTAAGGCTAACACTTGCATTCGTGCCTGTGTTCCTGCTCCTATTACTCCAACTCTCTTGGAGTCTTTTCTTGCGAGCACACTTGCCGCTACTGCCCCTGCTGCGCCAGTCCTGATTGCCGTTATGTATGTTCCGTCCATGATTGCCAGCGGGATACTTGTTTTCAAATCCATTAGAATAATTACTGCTATTCCTGATGGTAAGCCGAGTTTTGGGTTATCGTAGAAGCCGGAAGCGATTTTTGTTCCGATAAGTCCGAAATCCTCCACGAATCCCGATTTAATATCTACTTCACCCCTATACTTTTCGACGTTCAGGTGCACTACAGGTGGCAATTCAACTCGTCCTTTAGTGAATGCCTTGTGTGCTTCGGTAACCGCCTTGATAGCGTCACTAATAGAAAGGCAAGATTTGACCTCTTCCTGGGAAAGGATAACTACTTCAGACACTTCAATTATTCACCTATCCTGACTTTCTGCTCTAGAAGCCACACACGTCTAATGATTCAGTTAATCCATAAAAGTTTATATTTTATTAGTTTCCAGAAAATAGTGTTCTTTAGCTTGTTATATTTAGAACTGTGTTAAGAGTAAATTAATAAAACTTTGCAAGTAGTTTTAAAATATTTATTATTTTGGGTGATAGCATGGCTATTAAGGAGATTTTAGCTGATTTTCCAATTACTGAGAAGGTTAATTATTTGAATACTGCAAGTATTGGACTAGTTCCTAAAACTGTTATCGAGAGAACAAAGGATTTTTTCATCGACTTGACTAGGGGTGGCACTTTAACTTTAGACGAGGAGAAGGAAGCAATGGTTTATGATGGTCTTAGAGAGGAGGGCGCTAAACTATTAGAATGCAACGCGAAAGATATTGCTATTTTTAACAGCGTTTCTGAAGCAATGAATTCCATTGCATGGAGTCTAGAGTTGAAGGAAGGTAAAGTGGTATCAACAGATATCGAATTTCCGAGCGTCACCTACCCGTGGTTAAGAATTGCTTGGAAGGAAAGCATTAATGTGAAGCTTGTTAATGCTGAAAACTGGCGTGTTTCAATGGATGATTTACTTAATGAAATTGATGAAGGGACCAGAGTTGTTGTTTTGAGTCATGTGGAATTTCTTAACGGTCAAAAATTTGATCTTAAGGAGATTGCTAAGCGGGTTCACGAGGTTGGTGGAATACTAGTTGTGGATGGTATTCAAGCAGCGGGTTATTTGCCACTAAATGTTAGGGAAATGGCTGCCGATGTTTATATCACAGGTAGTTATAAATGGTTAACAGCTCCTTTTGGAACTGCAATAGCGTGTATCTCTAAGAAATTATGTGATAAGTTGGAGCCTGCAATTGTAGGTTGGCGCTCCACAGAGGATATGTGGAATTTTAATGCACGGGAATTAACGTTTGCAGCTACAGCTAGGAAATTTGAATACAGCACAAGTGCATACGACGTAAAGCTAGGGCTTGTGGAATCAATAAAATATCTAAGGAAAATTGGAATAGAAAACATCTATAACCATAACATGGAGTTAAATAAGCTTCTGAGCGAAGAACTGGGTTCAATCGAAGGTGTTGAAATTATAACGCCTGAGAACAGGGGTTCAATAGTGACATTTAAAATTAAAGGTAGAGATAGCAAAAAGGTCGCGGAAAAGATGCGTGAATTGAAAAGGCCTGTAGAATTAAGTGTAAGACTGAACATGATTAGATTGTCTCCTCACGTATACAACACTGAAGCAGACATTCTCCAATTCGTGGAGAACTTGAAACAGATTCTTAAAAAAATTTAGACCACTTCTTGAATAGTCACTTGAGTTCTATTTTACTTTTACTTTATTTCTAAAATTTTTTTCTTGAATTCTTCGAGGTCTACTTCGTATATTGTCCGGTTTTTCAGTGTGATGATGTTTTTTTCTATTCCTATGTATCCATTTTCCTCAAGTGCTTTGAGGTTTTTACGTAGTTGTTCCTCGCTCATCTTTTCTTTAAGAAAGTTTAGTTCTTCCTTTTCTATGGGGGCTCCTTTTTCGAGTATTAAAGCGAGGATTGCTGCAAGAGTGGCAGTTACGGATCTGTCGATTAGAAAGCCAGGAACTAGGGCTGAGCCTAAATCGTTTACCACCACCATCCATCTTCTTTCGGTGGGAATGTATTTTAATTGTAGGCCTATTTCTTTTAATTTCTCCTGCAGTTCACCTATTAGGTTGTATAGGCTGGATTCGTCTTCGTTGTCCGTGAGGAATATTTTACGCAATTCTTCTGAGGTAATTCCTGGCTTTTTTCCAGAACTTAAAATTAGAAGTAGGGATAGTAGTTGGAGTTCTGTCGACATTTTAAATTGCCTCTAGGAATTTTTTGTTTTCCTCAGAAATTACTTTTATTTTTTGGTCGTCAATTAGGAAGGCGAAGGCCATAAATTTTCGAACAGTCTCTTCCCAGGTGTCGCCGCGAATAATCTTAAGCATCTCGGTTTTGTTTGATTTTCGTAGGAGATTTAAGAAGTTTTTTACAATTTTCATGAAGTCTGGTTCCTCATAAAAGTTTGATACGTCTGCCTTTACCTCAACCTTTTCCGCTTCTGGAAAATTTAAGGGAGCATATTCCCGTTCTTCAAGAAACGCAAGTGAGTAAAGCAGTCCAGCTGTAGTAACAATGTTTAACTTCACTACGGGTCTCAATCTAATCAGATTGGATAGAGAGTTCATATCCAATTTTTGAAGCTTATTTTTGAGATTTTTATCTCTTGGAAAATCTGGGAAAAGTAGTTTGTAAGCTTCATTAATCTTTTTCTCGTGAACCATCACCAGATTGTATAAGGCCTCAGAGTGTTCTGTTATGTTATCCAGATTTACTTTGGAAAGACTTTCTTGAAGATCGATCGCATAATCATAGACCGGAAGGTTAAAGGGATTAGCGTCGCCTCTCAGAACAGTTATGCACTCTTTGAGAATATCCGAGGTTTTCTTCATGTAGCCTCAACCTCTTCAAAATCCTTTTTTTGCAGCACTTCTATTCTGGATTTACCTTCTGTATCTCGAAAAACCCCTATCACATGGTCGGCTTGTTCTGCTATACCTAAACGCATAGGAGTTATAACAACATACTGGGAACGATCGGAGCAGGCTCTAATCATTTTGGATATGGCTTCTTTATTGGCGGGATCGGTGTGTATGCCGAATTCATCGAATAGATAAAACGGTGAAGGGCGAACTCTTTGAAGAGCCAATAAGAAGGCCATCGTTGTTATATTTTTCTCTCCTCCAGAGTGTTCGCCTGTATCGACCGAAAAAGGTTCTTTTTCTCTAAAATTAGAGAAAAGGTAGAGAGCCAACTGGTCGCTCTCTTGCTTTAGCTCGACAAAACCCTTTCCGCCCACTTCTCGGAGAATCTCCTCAAAATTTTCATTAAATTCAACCATTAAGGTCTGTAGTTCTTCGAAAAGCTTGGATTGCTCTTTTTTTAGAGTATCAACAAGAATCTCTTGTTCAATTTCCAATTTTTTTCTTTGCTCTTCTATGTCTTTTACTATCTTTTCATACTCCTCATAGGAAATTAAATCCTCTTCCGAGTATTCCCTGAGTGCTTCTAATTTTGCCTCGATACGGTTAATTTTTTGATCTAGTTTGGGTAGGGGTAGAATTTCTTCTTTAAGAGGATGGAGTGCAGAGTCTATTAGTTCGATTTTGGGTTCTAGCTCTTTTAATTCCTCGCGTAGTGAGTTTGAAAGGCTTCGATAAAATGGCAAGTTTTCGTTTAAGGTTTTAAGACGTACTTTTAACTCAGTGACTTCCCGGTTCAGAGAATCTCGCTCATTTGTTAGTGAATCTATTTCATTTTTTATATGTAAACGGTTGCTAATAGTATCCTTCTCTCTTTGTTCTAATTCTTGTACTTTCTCGGTTAATTCCTTCAATTGCTGGGTTGATTTTTCTAAAGCGTATGGTATTTGGTCTACTTTACTTTCATTATCTTTAACATTAAATGATTCAATAATAGAAAATTGTAAAGGAATATCGATATTGAAGTATCCTGCCGGGGAGTAAGTGATTCTTGTGCCATTAAGTGTTACCACGGGAGTATTATAAGTTTTAGCGTTAACCAATCCGTTTTCCAGATTATCTACGATAAGATATCTGGAAAGAATTTCTTCAACTATGGGGCGAAGTACTTCGGGAACAGTAACCATATTTACTGCCCAGTCGATTATACCTGCGCCTGGAAAAACGGGTTTTTTCACGGATGGTTTTTGATATTTATCCGTTACACAATAGATGCGAGTTCTAATTCCCTTCGAGATTACTTTATCATGTAGTAGTATACAATCCTGACGGTTGGTGGTAACGAAGCTTTCTATTACCCTTCTTCCAAGAGCGGATTCTATTGCCAAGTTGTATCTTGAATCCTTGATTTTCAAATATTCGGCTATGGGTCCAATTATTTCGCCTTTAATATTAATTGATTCTATTACTCGCTTTATTTTGGAAATGTTTGAAAAGTAAGTTTTTTGAGTTGGAATTTTGCCTTCCTCTTTTAAGGCGTTTATATCGTACTGTAGTCTTGATTTTTCCTCGGAAAGTTGTGATTTTTCTCTGTAAATTTCCTCTCTCATGTGTAATAGATTATCTTCCTTTAAGTTAAGTTCTGAAATTTTTTTAACTGTGGAATTGTATTCTTTTTCTCTATTTTCAAGAGAAAGTTCAAGCTCACGTATTTCAATATTCAATTTCTCAAACTTTTCAATGGCTTGGGATAATTCACTTTCTTTTTGATATTTTAAGGAGAAAGGATACATAGCCTCTAGTTTATTCTTTGTTCCCTCTAATTCAATTTTTTCTAGATATTTTTCTTTTCTATTTTTTCTCGTCCTAAGCTCCTTTCTAGCTTCTCCTAATCTGGTGCTTAGACCCTTGAGGTTCTCCTTATTCTCCCTGAGTTTTTCCTTACTTTCTTCAATTCTTTTTAGAGCGAAACCTAACCCTAATGCTTCTACCATGAAATACGCTCGTTCAATTGGCTTTGCTTTAATCAAATCGTTTACCTGTCCTTGGGGTATAGTTACTAGGGGATTATCGGGATTGATACCAGCATTAAAAAGCAAAGTCTTTAAACTGCGTAGTTGAATAGGTTTGCCGTTTAATCTAAAAAGTGACTGCTTGCCTTTACGAAAAATACGTGTAATTTCCACCTTATCGTCGCTCAAATCGGTGAAAATTCGTTCACCCACACCATTTTTGTTTTCTATCACGATAGATATTCTGGCAGCCTTCTCTCCATGGCGTATATATCGGTCAAGTAATCGGTGCCTTTCCCTTCCCAAGGAACCAAAAGCGATTTTAATCGCAGTTATAATCGAGGTCTTGCCAGCCCCATTCCTTCCCACTATCACATTGAAACTTGGCGAAAGGGGTACTGAAGCATTGTCATATGACATAAAGTTGTTCAGTTTCACTTCGGTAATCACGTTTTTGCGCCCCACATCTTCTGCATTGTTTCTTGAACTCTTTGCACTCTCTCCCGCTTCTCTTTCAAAATCTCAATGCCCTTCTCCGGATTTGAGGTCAAGAATTCGAAATTTTTCGCAATAGCTATTTCATCACTGGATAACGAGTCTCCGCCTTTGAGCTTTGTGAGAGCTAAGAGCAGCCTTTCGTATTTTTTATCATTAGTAACTATATCTTGAATTAGAGACTGTTGGAAATTATCCTCCTCCTTTTTGTTCTTCTTTTGAAACGTGGATTTTTCCCGTATTCTCTGCAGTATTTCCGTCCTCATAGAATGAGCTATTTCTAAAAGAATATCTGTTGTCAATACCTTTTTACGCCTCTTCTCAAGCAAAACCACAGTCCGAGAGATAAGATTTTCTAAATCAGCACCAGAGAAATTTTCCGTGGCTTCAGAAATTTGTGGAAAGTCAACATTCTTCTCATACAAGAGGGGTGACAATAGCACATGCAGAATTTCTGTTCGAGCTCTTGCATCAGGGAGGGAAAGATGGAGTACGTCGTCGAATCTTGTCCAGACCGCAGCGTCTAATAAGTCAGGTCTATTGGTGGCTGCAATAACAAGTACTGAGTGATCAACTACATTGGTAGCATCAAGTTCATCTAGCACCGCAGAAAGGGTGGGAGACTGGAATAAATCTCTGCTCTTTGCAAGGGCGTCAAAATTATCAATGAAAAGAATAAGTGGTTTATTTTGTGAATCTTCACGAATGAATTTAAAAATTACATGAATACCCGTGATTAGATTATCAGGTAAACCAAATGCTAAACTTTTCTGAAAATCTATTATTGGAACTTTGGCCTCCTTAGCCAGGGCGTAAACTAATTTGGTTTTTCCGGTGCCCGTTCTACCATGTATTAACAATTTACCATTAAGCTTTGATCCTTTAGATTTAAGATCTGGAATCTTTCTCAGCAAAGAAACGTAATGCTCCAATTGCGTTTTCTCCTCTGAATAGTTCCCCAGATGATCAAAGGTAAATATCAATTCTTCAGGTTTCTTTATTACAATTTGAAAAATGGATTCTTCCTGACGCTGAGCTCTCTGCATTAAAAGAATAGCTGCGGCTAGTGCGCCACTAATTGAATCCAGTTTCTCTGAAAAATCCCTTCCCTCGACTTCAATCCCATTTATTCTCTCTGTGAGAGTGTTAATGCTCTGTTTAACTGTTTCTATCATCTCTCCGCTTAAACCCCCGGTGTTCTCTTTCATAGCATCTAATTCTTCCTTTAAACTGTTAATACTGTTTATAACGTCTTCCAAAGCGTCTACTGTAGGAACGTCAGCTAAAGGCGTGGAGATGTAGTCTACTCGTATCCGTCTACTCTTTGGCATATTATTTACCCCGTGCTTATAAAGGGCGCCGTCTCCCAGAAAATACCTTTATTATTATGTATTTAAACATATAACCAACCGAGATACTAAAATATTTCCTAAGCATAAAGGAGAAGGAAATGAGCGAAAAGTACATTACGTCGACTAAACATTTTCTTGGGAAGTGGAAATGGAACTGTTTAATCTGTTCCTTAGAAATAGACCCAGTCAAAGACCGGGGAAATGTTTACCAGTGTATAAGATGCCGCCAAATAATGCACTTGGATGAACTCAAAAACTGGATGAACTCCAGAAACTCCAAAAATTGCCCCTTGTGTGGATACGAGGTAAAAATTAAAGATTAGAATTCTAAACAAAATTGTTGCTCAAATCTGGTTTTTGAAAAATTGCGAATTTCCCACAGGTAGGACACTTCCCATTTAATCGAACAAAAGCTTTTAGACATCCCTCATGGAATAGAACTGAACAAGACACGCACTTCCAGGTTGCTACCCTATTATTAATAGCTTCTTTACACAGTCCACAAATTCCACTCGCTGGCAGTAGTAAAGGATGCAGATACGCAATGGAGGTAAGATTCAGGTCTTCGGCAAAAGGACAATATGTGTGAAAAACCCCGGAGCCCGCGCGGCATCCTATTCCACCCAATTGTCTCCATTCACTTCTAAGCTCAAAACCATTTCTGGTGCGAGTAATTATCCAGCAAGGTTGCTTACAAAATCTTGAAAAAATTTTTTTGTAGCCATCTAGGAAACCCCTCGATATGGCTTGTGTTGACGCTGCCAGCTCCTCATCATGAGAATTTCTGAATGAAAAATCTCGATTTACTAAGTGTCCCAATTCGTGAGCTATAATCGCAGCAACCTCGTCCTCGTCCCATCCTTTTAATTTCTCACTTATTATAATAAAATGTTTTCTTGCAACAGTTTTGCTTCCTTTTTGAAACTCCATGGTTTTGACATTCGCAAGCATACCTTTTGGTGTTTTACCGTAACGGATATCGAATTTTTCATTCTTTACTTCAGAATAGACGGGTAGTATCATATTTCTTAGGATCCATCCCAGATAATGCTCGCTCATCAGAGCAACTCCCAGAAAGTACTAGTAGAATACTAATACAAAGGAGAATAGGGGAACTTAAAAATACTTCCAGATTTAAAAAACAATTAAGGGATGCATTTAGAAATGCTGATTGGGAAATGGTCTGTTGACTCAGCGTTTATGCGGGTAATAATATGGTCCAAAATGAAGAAACCGACTTCTTTAAGCGTCTAGCATTGGAGGCCAAATTAATTAAACAAAAGTATAAGACGCTGGGAACCGGTAGAAATGGAAAACTCAGCTATTGGACAGGCTACATTGCTATAGGAGATAGACCCGTATATATTTCACTCTCCATACCAGAAGATTTTCCTGCAAAACCACCGCTAATAAAAGCTGAAAAGGTTCCTATTAGCTTTAATGAAGAGTTGGGTGTTCTCAAAAATTGGAGAAAAGAATATCGTATAACGGATGTTATTGATGCTTTAAAAGAATACATTGAAAAAAGGGAGACCATTAACAGTGATAGCATCACTTCTAGAAGGCTTGCTGAAGAGCTTCAAAAAATGGGAGAAATTTCGGGTGCACTTCTGAGCGGATCAGAATTTGTGTCGATTAGAATTCTTAGGGATACTCCAAGTCTTAGAGAATACAAATTATTAATCACTTTTACAAGATACTCAAAACCGAGACTCAGAGGAAAAATTTTAACATTAAAACTATCGCTTCCCGAAGGCTTTCCGAAAATGAAACCCATAGTAACAGTATCTGGTAGTGAAGAAGATGCAGATCCAAATCTCAGTAACTTTTTTGAAAATCTACCCCCTATCAAGAACTGGAATCAGAGCAAAAATCTCTCCGAAGTGGCTATGTCTATGCTAGATTTTTTTAATAATTTTTCCCCGCCAATTTGTCCCATATGTCTGAATAAAATCACCACACAAGAATACAGAAACACCGTTCAGTGTAGGAATCCTAGATGCTTGAGTATATTTCACAGGAATTGTATTGAAAACTGGTTAAGCCAAGGATATAGAAGAGAATGCGTGATTTGTGACACCCCATTTTAAAAAATAAGGAATTCCGACAGTTTATAATTTTAATTTTTTCACACAAGTTTCAATTTGAGCTTTTTAGGTACTGCTATGTGTTTTGAGATTACGTATATGTTTTCATTGGATTTCATTCCGACATCTTTGATTACTAATTCTTCTCCTAGAGGGAAATATTCCTTATAGGCTATTTCAGGATCTGGAATTGCGTATCGCTGCGATATTTGCACTTTGAGATCGAACACTGTGGAGTTTGGATCCACATTTAATTGTTGGATTTCTTCTTGGGTTCCGCAGAGCCAGCAGTCTGTTCTCCGCTCCCTATTTAAGTAATCCAATCCCCCGCTTAGCCCATTATATCTGTACATTTCCGCGGTTCTGGGGAAGCCAAGTAAAACCTTTAACGCTTCCTGGGATTGAATCCCCGCAATTATGGCATTTGTAGTTAGAATGGCAGGCAGTTTGGGAGCTATCTTCTCCTGAATTTTTTCTACAAGGTCCTCGGTAATTCCGGGAATCGAGATCAAGTCCTTTAATTTAGCATATTTTAAATCCAGCTCGGTTTTGTAGCCCCTTGAAAATAGTTCTTCTATGAGTTGGGGAGTTAAACCCTTTATCCTGTATTTCTCCAATTCATCGATTAAATCACTTGGTTCACGTCTACGGAGTGAACACCAAACTCTCTGTTTTTCTTTAGGAGGATAACACTCATAACAAGGAGTTAGATGCGGAATGATTACTCGCACATGACCAAAAAAGCTATGGGTTCCGGCGTCAATAAATGGTTTGTTCAAAGAGACGGCTATCGAGTTTAGGTAGCGACGCCCCTCAAAATTATCCAAACTACTCAAAAAAACGTCGGCCTCTTGGTACCTTTCAATAGGAACATTCTCGATGCTATCGTAATATTTTTCTATCTCTATACCGGGACTCATTTCCTTTAATACCCGTTCAGCGGCTTCAACTTTAGGTGAGCCAATGTCCTGATCTCGGAATAGCATTTGTCTACTTAGGTTGGAGAGTTCTACAACATCATTATCAATTATTATCAGTTTTTTAAGCCCCATCAAGGCGAGGTTTTTCGCAGACTCGCAACCCAAGGCGCCCACACCTGCTATCAGAGCGGTTGAATCTAAGAGCTTATTTTGATCCCAAGCAACACCCATAACATTCACAAGTTTTTGTCTGTGGTAGCGATCCTCCAAGATAAACCCTCAATTCAAGTTTTTTCCTAAAATATTGGAAAATTTTTACCAACCCTTGTTGGCATGGTTTGAAACAAGTTCTTTGGCTTTCTCAAGGAATTTCGCTGGATCCCTTCGAATCTGATAAGCTGCTTCGGAGTTGAGAGGATTGTCGGGATTAGGATTTGTCAACAGGGTACGTAGAGACTCGATTATTCCAACAATGTTGGTTTGGGGCCTCCATTCTCTCCCCAAAATCGCAATACAAATTGAGAAAGGTGACCTATCTCCGAAAGCAATGTTGGGATGCCAGATTCTGGTATGCCAAAAAACTTCAGGTGGTTCAAAAGGAAAACTTCTACCAATCTTAATCTCTATCTTGAACATTCCACCCTCATAGGGAGAGCCAACAGGACCGTATATTATTCCACGCCAGTGGTTAAGCTTACCATTCACCGAGTGAAAAGTAGGCTCCTCCTTCCTCATCCGTTGAGCCTCCAAGGCCAGCCGAGACCAATAACGATCAGAATCGAGTTTAGCAGGCGTTTACGAACCTCCTAGAAAACTTTCATAAATAAAGGTTACACAATAGCGGTTTTTCTAAAGATTTCAACTACTAAACGAATTTTTGTATTATATTTAAAGTTCTTGGGAGGAAGGGGAGACTCTTCGACTATTTTTATAGATAAAAAGAATTATCCTCCCTCGATGTCTGAACTCACATAAAATATTTTATCTCCTTCCTGAATTCCAAGGCTTCCTAAGGTGGAGTTATCGTCCTGTAATTCAATGCCCCTACAGGTGAGAGTCAATGCACTGGCAGGAACTCCACACTGTTTCGCCACTCTCTTTTTTAATGAACCCACATCTTCGTCTGGATCAACTTCCATCTCAAACGGAATTTCGTTGCCGATTGCCGGGACCACTTTTATTTGCATGAACTTAACCCCCAATATCTGTTTGTTTATTTCTACTATGCTATGTATTCAAAGGGTTAATAAATAATTTAAAGGCTTCTCATAATACAAAATTTTTAAAATAAGTCCGATTGAAATATAACATTGATTCAGGGCTTTTAAAGGCTTATTATTTATATTTAAATCCAGCCACATTTTTTGTATATTTTCTTTGCTTCTTTTGATATTAGAAATTTTATGAATTTATTCGCGATTTCTTTGTTTTTCGAAAATGGTGTGGTTGCTATTACGGTGCTTCTGTAAACTTGTATTTCTTTCGGAAGCTCAATCGCTTCAACAACTTTTCCATGCAGAACTTGGTGGGTGTTCCAGCCGAAAGCGGCGTCAACTTTTTTTCGCACAATTGACCCTAAGAGTTCACCGCACCCATCAGCATAAAGAGTGATGTTCTTTTGTATTTTTTCTGTAAGCCCAGTTTTGCTACAGATCTCATCCCAAACTCCCTTTAGACTTCCCATGGTGGCCACGGCGATTTTAATATCTTTTTTTGTCAAGTCGGTGAGGGATTTTATTTTTTTGGGATTGTCTTTTTGTGTTAGAATTACTGATCTTCTGTAGCCTAGTACTCTTCTGTTCTCTCTGAGGATTAAACCGCTTTTTTCCATTTCGTCCATTATGTATGCTGCCCCGCAGGTGAAAACATCCCCTTCATGATTGGCTTCGATTTTAGGGATTATTTCGTAAGGCATTCCTATAGTAAATTTAGTTTCAACATTATATGTTTCTTGGAATTTTTTAGCTGACATTTTTAGTGGTGTAGCAACATCACAACAGGGATAAACATGTAAAAAATTCTCTTTAGACAATGAAGCTCTCCTCATCTCTTTGTTTAAATTCAATTGATTAACTACTGTTGATAACTATCAATAGTTTTATAAAATTAGTTAAATAGATTATGCTTCATAAGAAGAGAAAAATAGATAGTCTATAGGTAAGAAAATTTCGTTATGCTCTGATTATGATTACCATAACTGAATTTACTTTAATATTTATGGGGAAAGACATCATGATTGACGTTAGGATTTATCCTTTAACTCTTGCTAAGATTCTCAGGCATAGCATGCAATTTTCAGGCATAGAAGTGGCCGGGGTACTTATTGGGAGATTAGCAAGGGATGTGGTTGAAATTTCTGACTCAGATACTGGTCCGCAGATTGGTACAACAGGCCATGTGAAGCTGGCCCGGTCCGTTGCCCCTCGTATCGCTGAAAAAATTCATAGACAGGGAAGGAGTGAGTACATTGTTGGTTGGTATCATTCACATCCGGGATTCGGTTGTTTTCTCTCTTCGATTGATATAGAAACCCAACAGAGACTTCAGAGAATGTTCTCTCAGTGTGTTGCATTAGTGGTTGATCCGCACGATTTCATTATTTCGGGGCGTCCCACCGATGCGGAGGTTAAAATGTTTCGAGTCCAAGACGGTGAGGCGGTTTCCCTAAAATATGAAATGGTATTGGATGAGGATAAAATACTGAGAAATTTTATTGATGACATGGAGAGGGGTGAAGAGCATTACATAACATCTTTGGACAAACTTAGATTAGAGTTCTATGAATGGAATAGAAAGTTAGAAGAAAAAATCAATGAGGCCACTGAAGAAATCAGAGCAATTCATGTAGAACTTAGCAGAGTTTCTGATATCCTAAAGCAGCCCAAGTCAATTGAATAAGGGCTAGAATGTGTAAAGATTCTAAATGATTTAAAAAAATGGTTTTGACATTTTATCATTTAGACTCCTCCGAATAGCATTAGTATAAACACAAAACCTTGTATCAAAGCAATCATTAAACCTTCAAAGAGATCCATTTTCTTATCATCCATTATAGCTCTTTTTAAGAACCACATTACCGCTGCGACAATCGCGATTTGAAAAGTGTGAATAAGTTTATGGGTATCGGCACCAGTATTGCTATGCCTCCAATGATTAATAGATTCGCTTTTCCATCCCTTTAAAAATGCTCGTTTCTTCTGGACCCCTAAAAATTATTCTAATCTATACTATGATTGATTAATTGTTGATTGGTGAAAAATTTATCAATTAAAAGCTATTTTTTGATTAGGATACATATGGGTAGGCTGGCTCTTTTCCAATCGGCGTATTTTCCTTCGTATTCTATTTTAGGCGACTCCTCTCTTCCGCGTGTGCCTAAAATCGCCATTAGTGTCCCGGGTTTAGCTTGCTTGTGAAGTACTTTTAGCCATTTGTCGGTGCGAGAAATTAGCTTTTGAGTAATTTCCTTGGGGGGTCTAAAGCTGTACTGTTTGTAAAGATTTTCAAAATCTAGAAAGTGAATCCAGAGAAAATCTGTTCGGTTCAGTATTTTAACTGTTTCGATATATGTTCTATTATCTGAGTCACTGGGTTTGGTTTCCACACTTACTCCAGTTCCCTCGAGATCATCGGGTCTGGCAATCATGGTTACCTTACGTCCACTTTCTTGAATGTGGTTTAAAAGATTGAAATCGGCGTTAGGATTGCCATGAATAATTTCTTGTAGAACGTTTCGTGTGTAGGGATTCTTTGTTTCCAGCATTAGTATGGCTTCTGATCTTCCTATGAGGAATTTTGGCTGATAGTAAGTACACTCCAGTAATCCAAAGTTGTCGAAAATAGCGAAAACTATATGTTCTGATTTAAGATTACTGGGTATTCCCTCAATTTTTGGCGGTATCCTACTAGGTGGTGGTATGCCTAAAAGGCTTAATAGGGTAGAGGGTATCTGATTCATATGCCCTTGGAATGCAGCTAAATCACTCATGACCGCTTTCCACCTTTTTATTTTAAAAGAGTGGATATCTAATGATATTGTATTAAGAATATTATTAGAAAAGACCTATTAAAATATTTCATGTGAAAGAGAACACAAATACGGGAAGAGATATTATGGCAAATGAAAAACTGCCCGAAGAAGACAAAGTGGACGCACTCGCCACCCTGCTATTCTTAGTTTTTATATTGATAATCGGATACATTTTTCAAGGTTTATGGAGCGGTTTATTTCCTTTTGGAATTAACTCTATTGGAGAGGTTTCTCTTGAATCACCAATTGTTTTAATTATTCTAGGTTCTTTAGCTCTTTTAAGTCTAGTTGGAGGGATGATTCGAGCCCAGTACCCTCGTGAGGCTGTGATTATAGCAGCAATAATAGGGCTGGGAGTACTGTTGGTATTAGTTTACATATTATTAGCTATGCCAACTGATCCATTTCAACTGCTGTAAATAATGATGGTAGAAAAATCCTAACCTAAATCCTAAGCTTCGCCGAATAATATTTTCGAAAGTTCTTTTAGTTTTTCCACACCCCGAATCTCCACATCAAAAAGAGGAACCTCTGTGATATTGAAGTCATCATAGATTTCACGTATCTCCTTAAGGTTCTCCAACTGCATATTCCGTCGCGAACGACAGAATGCACAGTCCAGTATCTCCGGATAAACCATGTTGACAATTATATGATCACAGGGAATCTCGTACTCATTGAGGGCGGAAAGTAACCGCTCAGTTTCAAAAACTGCCATAGCCTCAGCTATCATGACAATCACAAAAGCTGTGCTCTCCGGATCCGAAAGCTCAATCCTAGCCACATCAATCGTGTTTTTAAGATGCTCCAAAACCTCCATGCCACGTTCCACCTCGCCGCCCCTACTTATCAAACGTTTAAACAATCCAGCAAATTTACCGAAAAACTCTCTTATCTTAAGCAGATTCATAACCCAGCCGCTAAGCACATCTGGCAATGATAAAAGCCGAAGAGTATGACCAGTTGGTGCAGTATCGAAGATTACAAGATCATATTCCGGATTCTCAATATACTCAAGTACCTTAGCAAATGCTAAAGCCTCATCCGCTCCCGGTGGGGTCATACCAGTTAAACCACCCAACCCCTGCAGCAAAGACTGGGTCTTCTCAGGAAGGTCATCCTGCTCCATTTTCTCACGATATTCTTCAAACGACTTATGAGGATCTAGCTCCAATCCATAAAGATTCTTAACACCCTTAATTTTCTTAATCTCCGAGCCAATCTGCTGGTCGAAACTATCACTCAAGCTATGAGCAGGATCCGTGCTAATAATCAATGTCTTCAGACCATGCTCCGCCGCCCAAATAGCAGTAGCTGCCGAGCAACTGGTTTTCCCAACGCCGCCTTTCCCGCCTAGGAGCATGAATTTTACTTGTTTCTCTTTTAGTAAATCGGTTAGTGTCATTTTTTACTTCCACCTTTTTTCGTATTTAATGTTGTTGATTAGTGAGACATTAATATATTGGCACTTAATTTATTTTCGGAAGGGATGCCTCAAGATTTATGAAATACTGTATGTCTGAAAATGGATATTCTTTTAGCTTTCTAAAAGTTTTTATTAAATATATGAGCACTTAAATTCTAGAAAATGATGTGGTTAAAAATAGTGAGAATATAATGTTTAAAAAGGGTTGGAAAGGTACGTTTAAATTTTTTTCTTTAATTAGTTTTTATTCTATTTTTACTCTTTTACCTGTTACCATATAAATTATTCTGGATGCTAGGTTGCATGAGTGGTCGGCTATTCTTTCAAGATATCTTGCTACGAAGAGAAGATATGTGGCATCGGATATTCCGCTTGGTTTCTCGATTACTAGGGTGATGAGTTCTCTGAATATTTGGTCAAAGAGACCATCTATTAGGTCGTCTTCTTCAGAGAGTTTTGTTAGATTTTCGATTTTTCCTGTTATAAATGCGTCTAGCGCTTTTCTGATCATTCCCTGCGCGATTTCTGACATGCGGGGAATATCTATTAGGGGTTTGAAGAAAGGTTTGCCTGCGGTTTTTATGGCGATTTCGACAATATTTTCTGAGAGGTCGCCTATTCTGTCTAAGTCGGTTATCATTTTTAGGCAGGTTACGATGAATCTTAAATCTGCGGCCATAGGTTGCTGCAGGGCTAAAAGCTTCATGCATAGTTGTTCTATTTCCATTTCTTGTTTGTCTATTTTCTGACTGTCCGCTATTACTTTATGAGCTAATTCTACATCTTGATTCTTGAGTGATTCAACGGAATCACGGACTGTTTTAATGCAATCTTCTCCCATTTTAATAAATGAGTTTCTTAGATTTTGTAACTCTTGCCGGTAGCGTATTCTAATATTTTTTTTCTCCAATTTTTTTATTCACCCTTCTACTTGTATATCACCCGAACTTGCCTGTGATATAGTCCATAGTTCTTTCATCTCCGGGATTTTCGAAAATTTTTGCGGTAGGGCCAAACTCCACTAGTTCTCCGAGGTACATAAAGGCGGTGTACTGTGAAACTCTTGCGGCTTGCTGCATGTTGTGTGTAACTATTACTATGGTGATTTTATCTTTGAGTTGCCATATTAGGTCTTCTATCTTTGCTGTGGCAATGGGATCAAGTGCGGAGCATGGTTCGTCCATTAACAGCACCTCGGGCTCTATAGCTAGTGCTCGCGCTATGCAAAGTCTCTGCTGTTGACCACCAGAAAGCTCGTATGCGTTTACACTTAATCTATCATTTACCTCGTCCCATAACGCGGCACGCTTTAAACTATCTTCCACAATTTTATCTAGTTTTTTACCGTCATTTATTCCCTGAATTTTGGGACCATAAGAAACATTATCGTATATAGACATGGGGAACGGATTAGGTTTCTGAAAAACCATTCCCACTCTTTCCCGGAGTTTTACCACATTGGTTACAAAATTGTAAATGTTTTCACCATCAAGAAGCACTTCCCCCTCAACCCTCGCATTATCCAAATCAACCATCCTATTTAAAGATCTAATTAAAGTAGTCTTACCACAACCAGAGGGGCCTATTATTGCTGTTACGTTATTCTTATAGATTTTGAGGTTTATGTTTTTTAAGACATGGTTTTTGATAAACCATAGATTTAGATTTTTAACTTCTATCTTCACTTCGCCATTTTTATGATTATTTTCTTTAGCTGTTTTATTTTCTCTATTGTTGGATACTATAAGTTTGTTTAAAACGGATGCCATTTTTTTCACCAACCTTTCCTTTTTTTCTGACTTCTAGCTCTGATATAGATTGCTAAAACGCTGAAGAGTAGAACTAGTCCGAGTAGTACGAGAGCTGTTCCAAACTCGAAAGGTCTATTTATCTCCGCAAAGGGACTTGAGGTTGCCTCGTAGTATAGGTGGTAGGTCAGAGCCATTACTGGCTGAAAGATATTTGTAGGGTAGAGGCTGCTTTGGTAGAAGATTGATGCTGCGAAAAGTATGGCTGCGGTTTCACCGGCAACGCGTCCAATTCCCAGTATCGTACCAGTAGATATTCCGGGAGCCGCAGCAGGTAGAACAATTGAGGTTATAGTTTCCCATTTCGTCGCTCCAAGAGCTAGGCTTGATTCCCGGAAGCCACTAGGTACAGTCTTTAAGGCTTCTTCTGTTGACTTGATTATTATGGGAAGCACCATAAACCCTAACACTAACCAACCGGATAGTAGAGAAACACCAAAATCTAATTGTTTGGAGAAGAATGCGAAACCAAAGAGACCGAACACTATTGATGGGACACCAGCCAAATTACTAATAGTTTGAATTATGAAGGATTTGAATCGCCCCTCACCTAAGTATTCGTTAATGTACACGGCTGAAAGAATTCCAAGAGGTATGGCTATGCATATAGCTCCAGATACAAGTGCAACGGTTCCGAATATCATTGGGAGTATTCCACCATAGGGCATAATTTGTAAATTAAATGGTTCACTATAGAGATAACTTGGTCCGAGTGGTTCACCATAGAGCATTCTTAGTCCTGGTGTACCTGTTAGGAAATTCCAGCTAATTGCTGGTGCTCCATAATAAACTATGACGCCCATAATTAGAAGGAATGAGGCTAAAATGAGGAGGGTGGGGATACTGAAGAGCATTTCTCCGATTCCAATACGCTTCTTAATGATCGGCCACTCTATTTCACTTTTCATTATTTTGGTCCTCCGAACTTCTTTTTGAATCTGGTGTTAATAATATCTGCTATAAAATTAGCAAGGTATGTGATTAGGAAAAGTACAATTGCAACACCGAAGAGTGCACTATAGTGTAAACTGCCTACCTCGGTTTCTCCCATCTCTGCCGCGATAGCAGCGGTCATAGGTTTAACAGCGGTGAAGAACATTTCAAATGAGAAGGGAGGAATGGTTGCTACACCTCCGCAAACCATAAGCACGGCCATTGTTTCTCCAAGCGCTCTGCCAATAGCCAGAATAATGCTAGCTGTAATGCCAGAAATAGCAGCAGGTAGAAGTACCTTTCGCACCGTCTGGAAGTGGGTTGCTCCAAGGGCGAGTGAGGCTTCTTTGTAGGATTTAGGAACGGCACTTATCGTATCCTCGCTAATAGAAACAATTGTGGGAAGAATCATGATTGAGAGAATGATTGCCCCCGCTAAAGCGGTTTGACCAGACCTTAGACTAAAAATATTAGCAATCTGAGGAGCAAGAACAGCAAGTCCTACAAACCCGAAAACTACGGATGGAACACCCGCCAGAAGCTCGATAATAGGTTTTACAATGTTCTTAATCCTTTGTGGACAATACTCTGCTAGATGGATGGATGAAAGAATACCAACCGGAATAGCTATAAGCAGTGCCCCACCAACAACAATAAGAGTACCAACTATAAGAGGCAGAATCCCGAAATTGAAGCCACTCGGATCCCACGTTGAACCAGTAATAAAGTTTATAAAACCAATTATAATGTTTCCATTTGTCTGAATTAAAGCATGAAGCCACATGTATTCGGCTAAACCAATATCTTTGAGAAGGGGAATAATGTACTGACCATACTGCCAATATCCCATCTCCTGGATAATGGGAAGCCCTTGCTGTATTAGGAAAAATAGAATAAGCATGGTTATAACAAAACTTGAAAGAGCGCAGACACCAGTAAACCCCTCAGGAGAGAAAAACCTCCTAAAGTATTCTGATCCTCTTAATTCCAATGCATTGAGGCTAGGAGCCGGGTGACTAAGGACTTCGGGCCAGAGGTTTTTGAAACCTTTCCACAAACGCTTCATCACATCGAGTATAGTTTCCAAGAGCGTTTTCGGTGTAACCATTTTTACTGTACCTCCTATACAATTGATACGTAACCCGCCAATTCAACAATACTCTGACCAGTAGGACTCAGCACAAAATTTATATACATATCAATAAGTGAGCCCTTGAAGGGTACGCCGTTGGTTACATAGTATAGTTCTCTCCAAGCAGGGTAATCTTTGTCCCTGATAGTTTCCCTCGTTGGCGGATAGTAGGTACCATTTACTCCAGCAATCTCAGCAGTATTTACACCCTTAATATAAGCGAAGCTACAGTATCCTATGGAGTAAGATGTGCTAGTAATCGAAAAAACCATATCCTGATTGTTTGTTACTTCTTGGTTTACCGCAGTTTTACTAACTCCGAAGAGCTTTTCAAAATCTTCACGAGTTCCAGAGTTGGGTTCTCTACCAACAACCCATATGGTCACAGGAGGTAAACTTTGGTCCACCTGGTTCCATCTGGTGTAAACCCCGCTGTATATATTCGCTACCTGCTCCTTTGTTAGCTTTAAGTCCCCCTGAGCCATCCCAGGAATATTCCAAATTATGCAGATAGCGTCAAGTGCTATGGGGTGTAATGTAAGGTTTACCCCGTTTGCAGCAGCACTATTAATTTCAATGCTTTTAGGAGTTCTGGAAACGGCTCCTATTGGCGAAATTCTGTCAATAACATTAGCATATCCAAGACCAGATCCTCCGGCGGATACTTGAACATTTACCCCGGTGACACCGTGAAAAACAGGAGCCATAGCAAGTGAAATTGGCAGTACTGTCGTTGATCCCGCAATATTTAGGGTATCTGAATGATGTCCAGTATATAGTCCAAGTGTCCGCTGTAAATCCGCTTGGGGTTTAACGTAGATAAGAGGGTGAATCACAAATACCGAGATTGCCGCCACTGCCAGTAAGAGTATGATAATCAATGCTGTTTTTCTGCGAAGTTTTCCTAGTATTGCTTTCATTCTCCTGATTCCGTTATGCCTCTTTCGAGTGGACTTCTATTCTTATACTATACTAATATTTTCCTAAAGATTCTTAAGGATACGCATGTATCCTTATGTAGGTGTTTAGAATATGGAATCTAGAAAAATCCAAGAGGTAAAAGGGTCTTTCTACGTTTATCTTCCAAAGAATTGGTGTGCGAGGTCCAAGCTGAAAGGTGGAAGCGAGGTAAACTTTCAGGAATTGGAGGATGGAAGCTTAATAGTGTTTTCAGGTAAGGAAGCATATAAGCGTAAAATTGAAGGAACCTTTGACATAGAAAATTGTGACCCTAATATGGCCTATGTAATGTTACTTTCATGTTATATTGTTGGCCTCGACCAAGTGAATGTGGTATCTACAAAGGAAATATCTCTTGAGGTCCGAGAGGATATAGAAAGAAGTGTTAGAGGCATGATTGGGATTGAGGTTGTTGATGAGACGGATAAATCTATTTTAATTAAGGATATTAGTGAAGGAACATCCATAAGGCCTATAATTCAGCGACTGCTCAACACTACAGGATATATTCTAAACAGCGTTGTGCGGGTCCTTGGAAATGGGGATCAGAAAGAAGCTCAAGTTATCGTCAACCGGGATGATGATGTTGATCGTTATAACTGGCTTGTACAAAGAATGGTACATCTAATACTTGAGAACCCGTCTCTGGCCCGACAATTAAATATACTACCCATAGAAGGCCTACATTACAGTCACATAACACGATACATAGAAAGAATTGCGGATCACGCGGTGGCTATAGCTGAGCAGATTTTAGCTACGGGAGTAGCTAACGATGAGTTATCCAAATTTGCAGAAAGGGCAAACGATTTATACAGCTCACTACTAAACGTTTTCTTCAATAGGAACTTGAGTAAAGCATTTGAGATTCTGGAACAGAGAAGCAGCCTTAAAAAAGAATTACGAAGACTGGAATCAGAATTTCCAGAATATAAAGTAATTATTATACATCTTGAGAGAATTATTGACTACTGCTCAGACATTTCTGAGACCGCCATAGATCAAACCCTTTACGAGATGGTACTGAAGGGAAAAACTATCAAATGTGGTCAATAATAAAAGTCAATAACAGGAGAAGGTTAAGAACCGGAAAATGAATTTTTTATAAATGTATCAATTTTTAGAGAAACTTCTAGGCTTCAAAAGTCTATTTGATAGGGATGTTCCCCATTTTTAAATTCAGGAATTATGTTCCAAGCTTCACGCACCACTAGGAGTGAAGAGGGGTTGGCTATACGCATTGCTTGATCAATGGCTTCCCCCAAGTTATCTACATTAATTATGGGGAGTCTGCCAACATCCTTCAAAGATTTTCCAGAAACAAGTATAAGATTCCGACCCTCAAGCTCCATTATGTTTCTCATTAGGAGAGCCTTGGGATCTTTTTGAGCCATATCCAGAAATTCATCGTATTTTACAGCCATAATTTTTTTAAGCTTGATTAGATCCTCATTGCTTATATCCGATAGCAATATAGTCAATCCATTAGGCTTTAAAAGTTGTTTTGTGGCTCCTAGTGATTGTAAACTTGTATAAAGGTCTTGATCATAAGGTTTCCCGGGTGATATTACTACCACTTCGGCCCGTTTATCTACTTCTACTCTGAAAAGTTTTCTAGACATCTCTGTTCCCTTAGCATAAGCATTTCCAGGATTTCCAGCAACGAGGTCTACTATTCCACCTCTACTATCGATAATGGTGTTCAGTAGAAAGTCAATTCTACAAAGTGAAGCTACACTCTGTGTGTCTCTAAAAACGGGATTATCAGCATTGGACCCTATTTGGCTACCTAGAAGTGTTCCTCTAACCTGATTACACACAATTGCCTCGGCTCCTGCCACACCGGGGAGGATGGCTTGGTAACCTCCAGTAAAGCCTGAGTAGGGATGTGGGTGAATGCATCCGATGGCTATACGATATTCAGCTTCTACCACCTTTGTATTTATTTTCAGACTTGCACCAGATAGCGTTTTTCCAACTTCTGTCAAACCATTTTCATCCAAAGCATCATGGAAACTAATATTATACTGATCAAGAATTTTACTACCCAACATCTTCGTAAATTGACTCGGATCTAGTTTATTTAGGCCGCAAGTTAAAATTACCTCAACTCGGGGAACCTGCACATTTTTTAGCTCGCTAAGAACCAGTTTCAAAATATCGCTGGTAAGTGAATTAAAATTGTAATCAACGATTATAGCCACTCTTTTTACACCAGAAACCTCTTTTCTCAGAGAATCAGTTCCTATCGGATTCATTAAAATATTGCGAACAGAGTTTAATGACATTTTTTTCAGAGTGATTTTTTTAGGTTCGATTACACCATTAAAAATTTGTCCCGGAATTTTGGTTGACTCGAGTCGGTTTCCATATCTCAAAGAAAGGCGTACTTTCTTTTTATTTTCTTCTCTTTTTGTTTTTTCCTTTTTAAACCAAACCAGTTTCTCATGAATTATTCCCTTAGCCAAATCATACTGTTCAAACATGGGATGATTAACATTATAGATGAGAGCAGATTTATCCAGATACTCGAATTGCGCTCCCAGCTCTTCCCCATAGGAAATAGCAGCCTGAAGCAAATCAAAAAGAGCCATTACACATTTTTCCCGCCTCAACCTCTCCTCTATCCTTGAAAGATTATCAAGAATAGTAAAAGCATTTAGCTCCAACCATTTGAAATCAAACCCGGCTAGAACCTGGGGATGTTTAACTATCACTTGTTCAATGTATGATTTGAATTTAGAGCTGGCATTTGGTGTGTTCACTGTTTCTAAAGCACTTAGCAACTCACTGAAAAGCATCATAGAGATAAGAACTATTCTGTCCAAAGCCTGCATCTGCCTCCTTTACTTTTCACTGTCAAAATCACCAGTTCAGGGCTTAGATTAACTAATAGTTACAATAATATTATTTTAACATATAATTGGATCTAATACATGATTATTGACGAAAAATGGTTAAGTAGATATAATCAGATTCTAGTAAACACAAATACTTTTATGGTTTCCTCAATTAAAATTTTACAAACCTCAGGTTTATGAAAAATAATGGTTTTTGAAGAAGTTAAATATTTAGGTTACTTAAAAAAATTGAGTTGAAAACAGTAAAATAAAAAGAACATATAAATTAAGAATGGTTAATCAATAAAAAACAAAATATTAGTTGAATCTGTACCAAAAATTATAAAATCAGATGATTAAAGCGAAATATATTATAAACATGAAGATACTAATATAAATTAAAAATCTACCAGGTATTATTTTTAACTAATAACTAGTAAGATTCTGGAAGGCGAAACAGTTTGGAAGAAGAACCAAAAGTAATGAAAATCTTAGTCACAGGACCTTATTCCTCTGGAAAAAGCACTGTAGTAAGTAAACTATGCAAAGAAGCGGTTAGCATAGATTCATTAGGCACAACTGTAGCCTTTGATTTTGGTTCACGATACGAGGAAGTTAATTTTTTAGATTTGAAAATTTTCGGGACCCCTGGACAGGTGAGGTTTAGATTTCTGCAGGAGATTTTGGCTCTTGGAAGTGCGGGAATTTTACTTGTTGTAGATAGCACATCCCCTGAAACACTTGAATTGGCTAGGAGTGTTCTGACAGGAGTTCAGAAAGAACTGCCTAAGAAGGTGCCTGTGGTGATTCTTGCGAACAAACAAGATTTGGTTGGGGCTTTGAGTCCAGATGAGGTCAAGGAAAAGTTGGGCGTTTCCCAGGAGGTTTCGGTAATAGGGACAGTGGCTACGGAGGGTGTTGGATTAAAGGAAGCTATGACAAAGCTAATTGGATTGATGTTGGAATCTGATAAAGCGTGATATAAAAATTCGTGAATATTTGTCTTTTAATAGTTTGATATTTACTTTTAGGTTAATTTTTAAAAACTATTTTTATGAGGAGTTTAGGTTGGTTTAGAGTGCGGGTTTTCCACATTTTTTGCAGTATCTTGCTGCTGGTGGTATTTTTGACCCGCAGTATATGCAGAATGAGAATTCGTCGTTTTGGTCGGAAAATAGTGTGCTGCCTCCGTAGCCCGGTAGGATGGGTTCGGTTTTTGGTTCTTCTGGGTGGTTGAAGAGGTCGGATATTGGTTCTACGATGCCGCTTTGCTGTTCCATTTTATCGGAATGTAGGAGGGGGTGGGGGCCTGTTTTTTCCATGTTTTCGAATGGGTCTGTTGCTTCGATTGGTCTGCTGCGGTATGAGTATGGGGTGGTGGGTTCTTTTGGCGTGTAGTATGTTGAGTTGGGCTTACTGGTGGCTGTGACGCTTTTTGAGTATTCTATGAATTTGTTGTGTAAGTAGTTTTTTAGTCGTATGTAGTCTTCTTTTGTTAAGCCTAGTAGTTCTAATGCTCTGTCTCTGTTTTCGCAGGGTTTGTTTAGGCTGCAGCAGTAGGCTAGGCTTCCGTAGCAGGTGATGGCCATTGCGTGTTCTTGTGGGCTTTTGAATATGGGGGATACGCGTACTCCGCCGATTACCAGTATTCCACCGTGTTCTAGTTTTGTGTCGGCGAAGCCTTCGGTTACTAGGGCTTGAATGACTTGGTTTGCCGGATAGACTCTGCCTCCGATAACGACAAACCCCTCTGCTTTGGGAGCCTTCTCCATTATACCACCAAGTTTTGAGGTCTAATAATAAATTTTGATTTTCATATTAATAATTATGAATGTTTTCCACGTATATTAATTTAGTTAGAATTGTGTTAGAGAAGGGATTTATTAATTTGAAAGCAAAGATTCTATTGAAAATGTTTGAAAAATTGTTTAAAACCCTTTGTAGCAGGCGGTTTTATGCCTATATCAAAAGTTTTAATATGTTAGGTTAGGGGATATTTCTTAGAGAAAAAGTGAATGGGGTTGTTATAAGCGT
This sequence comes from Candidatus Jordarchaeum sp., assembly GCF_052745115.1. Lineage (NCBI taxonomy): Archaea > Promethearchaeati > Candidatus Jordarchaeia > Candidatus Jordarchaeales > Candidatus Jordarchaeaceae > Candidatus Jordarchaeum > Candidatus Jordarchaeum sp. Next base: position 10,334 of record NZ_JBRAKS010000002.1, on the reverse strand, counting down.
TGTCCAGCAGTAATTTTGAATTAACTCTGGCACGGGAAACTCAGTTGATGTACCAGAGAACTCGAGGCTTTGAGCCAGTTAAAGGTGACCTCACCCGTTGGATAGGAGAAATCGCTGGTAGAGGTGAGTTTAGAGGACTCAAATTCGAGGTGGAAATCAAAATTCCGCCCACATTTCCAATTGATCCACCTCAAGTTCGCATGATTTCCCCCACCGAACATCCTAACGTTGACATCGAAACTGGAAGAGTGCAATTAAATATTTTGGAACAATGGAGACCGGAGTACCATTTGTACCATGTAGTAAATACTATAAAAGGCACTTTTGCAAGAATACCCCCCCGTCCAGCTACAAGCAGATTTAAACCAGAAAGAGAGGTACCCAAAGTAACTTTAACAATAGTAGATAAAGAGGGGGAACAAGAAGAAGGCGAAGTGGTAAGTGCTGGAATCTCTCCACATCTTTCCGAAATAGAAGCCGAGGTACAGAAACTTAGGAGTACGCTTCAGGAACGCGATGAGGAGATAGCGTTGCTCCGTGGAAGATTAACTGCCCATAATGTGCCAGAGGAGGCACGGGAACAGACAGAATCCACATTGATGCCTGAAGATCCAGTATATCGTAAAATCCTTGACGTTGAAAGTGAGAAAATAGCTATTGAGGATTTGATTAGAACATTAGAAGAAAAATTTGAGGCGGGGGAAATAGGTCCAACGGAATATACTAAGCTATACAAGAGATATAAGAAGCAGTTATACATAGTAAACAAGAAGCTAGAAGAACTCCAAACAAAATAACAATAATATAACCCGGAGGATAAAAAATGAAGATGGCAGAAAAGTCCAGGGAAAAACCGGAAAAAAATTATCAAGAAAATCAGTGGGAACTAGAAGCGGAACTTTACTCCTGTATAGCGACTTTAGACATGTTGGGTAAAAATTACGAAAACGGTTTAATCGATGCCGCCACTTACAGCCGCCAGATGAGAGCATACGTTCAAAAAATTATTAGCGTGCGTAAAAAACTGGAAGAACAGGGATTTAATCTTACCCGATTTATAGAGGAAGAACAAATCATAAAGAATTTTCCTAATGCCTCTGCGAAGCTAAGAATCGTTAAGATAGACGAGACAGAAATGAGACCAGAAGAAGAAATCCCCCTAGAAATCGTTAAACTCTCACCAGCAAAACTACTCACTGAAACCGCTGACTTGGTATCGAACTTCATAACTCTAATTGACTGTGTCCAGCTAGGTGACTATGCCAGAATCGATAATATAGTTCCCATAATGGATGACATCATACTTCTTATAGAAAACTTCACTGGACTAAACGACAAGGACTACTGGGTATACAAAGAGATACTAGCTTGGCGCGACAAACTTAAAAATGAGCCACCAGACCTGGTGATTGACTCAGAAGACGCCAAGAAAATCGAATACGACGCCGTAAGATGGTTTAAGGACTTCCGACAAAGATTAAAACAGTTATAGAAAAGGAGCCTAGCCAAAAATGGGAATAAGAGAATTACGCGACAAAATGGAGAAAAAAAGATACATGCAAAAAAAAGCCACAGAGTTTAAACTAGAGGAAATTAAGACTGACCTAGAAACCGCAGCCGAAACAGGGGAAAAACTAGAAGAACTAGCTAGAAAATACGGAGTAGTTATAGCCACTAGCCCCAAGCTCCAAGAAGAAGTAGAAAGAATAAGAAAGCAGTACGGAATACCCAAAGAAGCAGTAATCACGCATATAATGACCGAAGAAGAAATACTCAAAAAAGGAGCTATGGGAATAGGGACAAAAATCGACCATGAAAAACTGGGAATGCTACTCTACCAGAGAGCCATGCTCAAACGCAAAGAAAACGGCGGAATAATGACCTACGCAGAGTCATACCTACTGGTAAACACTGGAAAACTAGCTAAAAAACTCGAAACGAAAGACATAGAAAAAGCAGTAAAAATACTAAAGAAAAACAACCTAATACCAGGAACACAAGAACTAAAATCCGGTGTTAAAATAATAAGATTCCTACCAATAGAACTAACCGACGATCAAAACGAAATAATAAGCATAGCAAGCAGAAAAGGATTCACCACCCTCGAAGAAATCATGCTAAAAACAGACTGGGTAAAACCCAGAGCACAAGCAGCACTCCAAGCACTAGAACAAGAAGGTATAACAAGAAAAGATGAAAGCTATGCCGAGGGAGAAAAATATTACTTCCCAGGCCTTATGCACTAAAACCCTCTACTCGATTTCAAAATATAATCATTAAAACACATTTTTCTATTTTTCAAAAAAATCTAAATTTTAAAGATAAAAAACAGGTTTAAAGTTAACCAGGTGCATTTTGAAATCAGTAAATAGAACTACAAAATTGGGAAATTAAAAAAAAGAGGGGGAAAGGTTGCTCCCGCACTACTCTGGCGGGATCTCGGCGTAAATCGTAGCCATGTCTACACCTATTTTCCTGTTATATGCGTAGTACACAGCGAATATGAGACCACCCAGGCCGAACACGAATACGTTGAGCAAGAATCCTTGGAGGGCTAGAGCCCGTATGGCTGCGAATATTACAAACGTTGTGCCAAAGAACGCTATAACTCCAACGATGGTGATAACCGGTATGCCACCCAACTGCCACTTGAGTCCTCTCTCGTAGATTTCTGGCTTGATGTATGGGAATAGTATTGCTGCCATGGCTCCGATCCAGAGCATGGTGGTATCCATTACCACGGTGTCGAAAGCAGCCATGAAAATGTCGACTGAGGATAGTAGGACACCGCCAATAGCTACTATGCCTACTAGTGTGGTTGCCCACACTGGGCTGTGCCATCTCTCACTAACTTCGGCGAACTTTACGGGGAAGGTTCTGTCAAATGACCATGCGAAGGTGGTTCGGGCAGCGGTGATTAGGAATGGTGGAATGTCGTTCATCAGCCAGATAGCACCCGCAATAGCGATAAAGAAGGCGATGGGCCCGGAAGCGTATGGAACCTGTAGTGTCGCGTAGAATGGCAACTGGGTTCCAATCGGAGCCGGGTAGCTAGGTAGTAAGTACGCTGGTATGAATTGCCATAAGTTTGGGTCAATAGCAGCTGCTATCCAAGCATACTGAGGGTTCATTGTGAGTGCCCATGTGGCGTCGGCCTGTGCGCCTGCTGCGACAACGTATACGTTTGCGAAGAGGCCGCTGGTGTTTAGTGCTAGGAAGCTGATTCCAACATAGTATGCGGCAATTATTAGAGTACCGTAGATGACTGATATTATCATGCTTCTGTTGGGTTCTTTCATCTCGCCACCCACAAATGTGGATGCGGTGAAACCGATGTAAGCCCAAGTGAGAAGTGCCACTGCGCCAACGGTGTCATCCATTGGAGTAGTAGCAAGGATACCATTCCAGTAGTGTTCAAGTGATGCTACGAAATAGTTGTTAAATAGTCTTGTGAAAGCGTTGTCCAGACCTCCACTGGTGAAGAAGTCTATTGGGTTTGAGTAGGCTAGTGCGTAGTTGACCATTGCGTTTGCTGTGTTTCCTGTCATTAGGTAGAATATTGTTAAGACACTGCCTATGGCTGCGATGATTAGCATCGCGTTTAGTACCTTTCCGAAGATGTTAAGTCCGGCCACTGTGACGAAGTAGAAGACTACTACCAGTATTATTCCCACTATGATCCCCGCTTCAGTTGATTGCATCCATGTTCCTATCTGGAATAGCCCATCTGTGGGAACGCGCCCTATGACTTGTAGTCCGAATCCCAGGAAGGCTGTGTCTAGGAAGGCGATGATTCCGAATGATAGTGCTACTGATACCCACCAGACCCAGCTGCTTAAGAATCCCAGGAAGGGACTCATGGTTCGGCTAATATACACGTAGCCGCCGCCGGATCGGGGCATTGCTACACCGAACAGGGCGAAGACTACTGCAGCAGATATGGCGGGTATTGCGCCTATGGCGAATGCAAGTGGTACATTGGCTAGGGGGAATGCGGCGGGTGTGTTTACTGAATATTTGTTAATACCGCCACCGATAACGTTGCAGAGTACTATGGATAAGGCGGTAAACCAGCCGATTTCTCGTACTAGGCCTGTTGCATCTCTTGCGAAGGTTACTTTTTTCGCTCCCATTTTTTTAAGTCCTCCATCCTAATTTGGACTTTTCTCTAAGTTTTTTGTTTCACTTATATAAGATTATCGTTTAACAATTGTAAAATGTCACGTCAAATGCCGAAGTGGGTAAAAAACAGCAAATTAAAGCGTATTTAATGAGAAGTTACGAAAATTAAAAAATTCGGGTAATATAACGTTGTTTTTAAGGTTAATTAGATGATTCATCTTAGAGTATAAGATTAATGTTTTAGAATATAAAAAATATATTATTTTAAATATTAAAAATGCTATATTGATAACTATGAGAAAATAATTATCATTGATAAGAAAACCAATATAACTAAAATAATTGTGAATTATTATAAGAACCATAAAATAAAAAAATATAAAATGTATAACAATATCATGGAATAATATAATTATAAATTATCAATGTAATTAACAGTATTGTGTTAAAAGAAAGGTAGCAAAAGATAATAAGCAAATACCAAGATAAATAAGCCAAAATACATACAAACAAAATTGTAAATAAATTCATTAAATATCCGAAGTCTTTAAAATAAAGAACAACCAAATAAAAAGCATTGATATTAACGATTACTTAGTAACTTGACCAGAAGCGGTGGTTTAAATGAGACACAAAAAGAAAGCTGCAGTAGCACTAACGTTTTGCATATTATTTATCTGCACCATATTTCTCATATCCACCACCTTACCAATAATATCTACTTTTCCTAAAAGTCCAGAAGCACTTTCATTTCAATCAAAAGACACTTCAATCGACCCAACAATCCAAATAAACGGAATATACTATAACCTAACTTGGTTCCAAATCACCGAAACAGTCATAGACATCATAGAGGGTAATCTCACCGGCCCTCCAGGACAATATCTCAAAATTTCATGGAACGATAATTCAAACAGATCTGTAGCCATGTCATTTAACACCACCGTTACAACATACTTTAATGGTATACAACTGTGGATAGGATACAATAATACTCCTCCAGACCTTAGAGTAGAACTAAGAAACGGAACCAAAATAGGCACACAGTGGGTGCCAAATAACGAGACAGGCTCTATCCTGCTAAGCCAAAACTACACATATGGTAATTTTACTTCGGGAGGAGGCTGGGCCACTCTACTTAATGATACCATTATTGAACTTAATTCAAACTGGACTTACTTTATATTGCTAATGCTTAACGAGACTACATCAGGTGATGCTACCAAGTATTACTCATGGGGGTGTACTTCAGATCCAGTTAATGGTGATAATGGTGATAATGGTGATAATGGTATTGCGCTTCTTTTAGAGTTTAGTGATGTAGAGGAGATAAATGATACTAGCTATTGGCTTAATAAAAAAGTTGATTTTGATTGTTGGATGATGTTGAATTTCACAAAACTTCAGCATACCTTGACGCTGCAGCTTCCTGCGAATTGGACTTTGAATCGGCTTTGGGTAGATGTATTTAACAGTACAGGAAATATTGGTTATAGTACCTCAGGAAGCGCCGAGGGAAATATCACCGCTGGGATTGGAAGCTTTACCGTTAATGTTTCTAATGGAGACCGGATGTATCTGGCGGTTATTACATTTACAGATATAAAGCCGGTTTCATGGTTAAACATTATTGAGGATACAAGAAATTCCGATGGCTATGCTCGCACTGTTGGGAATATGAGTGAAGCACAAAGATTCATCTTACCACATGATTCAGAAAACCTGACAATCCAAATATTGATACGTAACACCGGGTTAACAGAAAATCTCACCGCTGAAATCCGAAATGCAACATATAATTCCTTAATCGGAGCTTACAAACCAAGCGATGAGCCTGTCGTTAGCCTAGAAATTCCATACCAAGATATTACTTCAAATTATGAATGGCTCACCCTTAACTTCACTGGCTATTTCTCTGAGGGAAACTATTTTCTAGTAATCCATACCAAGGATTGGGCTGGAAACCCAAGTAGTAGTCGATTTTACGACTGGGCAAGCCACTCCACTGCTTATGAGATTCCTCCACCCGAAGGCTACGAAGTATGGACCAGCGCCGATAATCATAGTGATTGGAACTGGGATGATGTTCGAGACCCCTATGGGAATCGATACTGGCACTGTATGAAAGTTATTTCCTACAATTCCACAGATACAGAAAATATTGATATCTGGATAAACAACAAACTAGCCGGAGTTATGGGAAATAATAGAGTATGGAATGATACTGTTTGGATACCAATACTAGCAACCAATGATTACAATTACACATTTAGTTTAAAATGCAGCAAAGATATTACTTACAATCTAAGTTATGACTTATATTACTATAACTATAGCAATGGATTAAATAATAACATAAGATTTTATGTAAACGACTTCGCTATGACTAATAGCACCCAAGGCTACTGGTATCAATCCCTTACCAGCAGTCAAGCAAAATACAACGTTAGCACAGGCATGACTACACTAATTTTTAAAGCTTTAGACATAACCAGTGGAAAATGGACCAGCGCCACCATCAACGCATCAATAAGCGCGATAATGTCCTATACAGAAAACCGAAACATGACTTCTGATACACTATTCACATTTATATACAACCATCAAAGCAATGCAACCATTTCATTATCGCAGGAATCCATGTACATTGACTACTCAACAGTGAACGTAACTGCGGTTGATAAAGTATATCTAAATAGTACCTCTCTCCTCTCAGGAAACTGGACCGATGACACCACAGCCGACAGGATAACAATACTCAAAAACGCCTTCAACGAAACACCAATAGGGCAAGAAATTTCCGGTGGGGAAATTGTAAATGTTACTATGCAATTCTACTCTAGCGTAAACGTTACGCCGCCAATTATACCATACATCAATGAAGAAGTCACATTAAACATAACAAACGTTTTAGATAAACCCGCATCTCTAAATGTAACAATAATTAACCCAAACGGCACAATCCGAAATCTTCTGGGGAACACAAACGATAATCAAAATTGGAACGTAACCTTTGAGCCCCAAGAAGTTGGTAAATACATTGTATCGGTTAAAACACAATCAGAAGGCAGAGAGATAATAACAAGAGAGATAGGTAGCCAAGCCGTAGAAAAATACTACTACACGTTCAACGTATATCAACTGGGAGCGGGGTTAATAGAGCCGGATGTCAATACTAACAAAACATTAACTGTAGGGACTCCGTTTAAACTACTGATATGGATCAGATATGTGCCCTATACTGCAGAAACCCCACAAGTCAACGTAACAAGGCTAGAAGTATTATTAAACAATGTACCAACCACAAACAACGCAACATACAATAACAACACAGGATACTGGGAACTTTTGATAACATCCAGCGAACTAAGCCAACTAGGCCCCCTAAACATAACCCTAAACATAACCGATAACGCCGACAGAAACCTCGAAAAAAGCTTCACTGTTCAGGTAGTTCCCCCAACTCTTCCCTCCCCCATATCAATGCTATCACCACTGACAGCAAACGCTGCCATCAGCTCAATCAACTTAGACTCAATGTCCAGAATCATAACCATAATATTCGTACTACTAATATGCAGCCTCATCTTCATGCGAATATTTTACCCAGACACCCTAATCAAAATCCACAAAACACTACTGCGAAGACCGTAAAAACAACCCCTACTCATTTTTTCCTCTACTTAAAAAATTCAATACTAGAATGATTTTTACCAAAAATAGTGTAAGATAAAAGAAGAGATTAAAAAATAAATATTGAATGGTGCGGAGGACGCGATGTGTTCCAGCAGCAGAAATTCTGCCACTGATCGAACGCGTGAAGGCCTACGCCACAGGAGTTCCGAACCTCGAATAACACAAATTCAAGAGTCCTCAGTCCTGCTCCTCAAACCTGTCGAGCCCTTGGGGATGACATTTGACCTAGCTCGGAAACCTCCGCACTGGTTTCGACAAAATAGGATTACACTAACCAGTTTTTATAATTTTCTGTATTTAGAATTTTCGACATTTTGTAAGTAATTTATAGGAAATTTTTTCTATGGGAAAGTTCAAAAGGAAAACGTATAAAAATTAATATGCGTATCCATTTTGTGTAATTAGAAATCATTGGAGTTATATAATTCGTTAAGCTCTGTGTAGGAAAATGGTGCAGGGATTTCCGAGTGGTCAAAGGAGCTGGGCTTAGGACCCAGTGGCGTAGTGGTGTCCGCCGGTTTTTGGAGGAGCCGCGCAAGCCTTCGCGTGTTCGAAAAGAAGCGTTGATGCGATGCGTCTCGATAATCACGCTCCCTGCACTACTAATTTGATTGGGGAAATATGCCCGCACCAAATTTTTAAAGGTGGGTGTTTGTTTAGTTTTATTTGGTTTGTGATGTTTTGGTTTGATGTTTGTGGTTTTTGTTTGATGGTGATTGTTTTGGAGAAGCGTGTTGATAGGTTTGATCGTAAGATAGATAAGAGTAGAATGAAGCGTAAGATGTCTGAGGATTTGGAGACGGTGCAGGCGGTTGTTGATAAGAGAACTGCGATGATTTTGTATGGTTTGATTAATCGGGGTTATTTGACTAGTATGAAGGGGGTTGTTTCTTCGGGTAAGGAGGCGAATGTTTATTGGGCTACTGTTGAGAAGGAGGGGGAGATTCGGGATTTGGCGGTTAAGATTTTTCGAACCTCGACCATGGATTTTAAGCGGATTTGGATTTATATTCAGGGAGATCCGCGTTTTTCGAGGGTTAAGAGGGACACGCGTTCGATAGTGTATACGTGGGCTGAGAAGGAGTTTAAGAATCTGAGTCTTGCGGACGAAGTGGGTGTTAGGGTTCCTAAGCCAGTTGTTTGTCGAGGGAATGTTCTGGTTATGGAGTTTATTGGTGAGGAGGGTGTTCCTGCTCCGAGGCTTAAGGAAGCAGTGATTGAGGAGCCGGATTCTGTGTTTGAGATTGTTTTGGATTATGTTGTTAAGCTTTATCGGGGGGCTGAGCTGGTTCATGCGGATCTGAGTGAGTATAATATTTTGTATTGGGATGAGCCTGTTATTATTGATGTTTCTCAGGCAGTTCTTCTGAGTCATCCTCAGGCAATTGAGTTTTTGGTTCGTGATATTAGGAATGTTTTGAGATATTTTTCCAGTTTAGGGGTGAATGTTCTATCTTTGGATGAGGCGTATAGAAAGGTTACAGGTGAGGAATTGGCTTGGAGACCAGAGAGTTTATAAAAATTCCGAAAGAACGTATGGGCATTCTTATTGGCCCGGATGGAAAGATTAAGGCTACTATTGAGAAAGAGACTAAAACTAGACTGGAGATTGATGGTAAAGAAGGCAGTGTTTTCATTTTATCAACAGAAGAAACTGACGATCCCTTGGCTGTCTGGAAAGCGAGAGACATTGCACGGGCAATCGGAAGAGGCTTTAGTCCCAATAGAGCCTTTAGACTTCTAGGGGAAGATGAGCTGTTGGAAATAGTAGATCTTACACTTTTTACTGGTAAATCAAAAAACGCAATGAATAGGATTAAGGGACGTATAATAGGTACCGGAGGAAAAACCAGAAGGATTATTGAAGAAGTTAGCGGAGCTATAATATCAGTTTATGGGCATACTGTAGCTATAATTGGTGATGCGGATCAAAGTAGAATGGCTAAAGAAGCAATAATTATGTTAATCGAGGGATTACCCCATTCAACTGTTTATGGTTTTCTTCAAAAGAGAAGACGAGCCTTAAAAAGAAAATGGACATCATGGAAAACTTTAAGCGAAATATAACCTAAAGGGCAAAAACGAATATTCTATTATATACCTTGCAAGTAACTGTTATCTTCAAGCCATCGAGCCTGCCCCTTAGAATACCTCCACATTATATCGCCCTTCTCATCCTGAAAGTCCCAGGGTGCAACAAGCACAACATCACCCTCACGAATCCAGACCCTTTTCTTCATTTTTCCTCTTATTCTGCACAGTCTGGTTTTTCCGTCAGTGCATTTGACCTGGAGACGGTCGAACCCCATCATTTTGACGACGACGCCTAGAATTTCTCCTTCTCGTGGAGTGCGTACTTTTCTGAATTCTGTTTCTTTGTCTATGGTGGTTTTTTTCGGTGGCACAACTTTCAACCTTCTTTAGTCTTTTAAAGATACGTAATCACTCTTTTAAAATTTCCTAAAAAACCTACATAAGCTTCGCTTTTTAGACAAATTATAAAAAACCTTTTTTTG
>NZ_JBRAKS010000001.1:0-54131 GCF_052745115.1 Candidatus Jordarchaeum sp. | reverse complement strand
CCAGCAGGATGCCGAACACGATGTTGAGAAGGTCGCGGACCAGGGGGTTTAACAGAAACCAGTAAACATCCATCACAAATCAACCTCTCCCCCCTCTTCTCCAAAAAAGGTATTTGAACCCCACGAAAAGCAGAAAATCCGGGAAGGGGAACCTGAACCGAAACGTGATATATTCTTTCCTGTAGAATAGGGGCGCACCAGGCTGCACAGATTTAAAAACCTCCATTCCGGGGAATGGAAGGAGAGGCTTCGATAGGACGTATACTATGCAAGTGCCCGGTGCGTCGTCACTAGTTGCTCTAAGAGCAACATTTTCCAGTGGCAACCATAAGTACTGTAAAATCTTTTAAAAACCCCACAAATTCCTACTTTAAATTCCTCGAAACTTTGGTTGGGGATTACTTCCCTTTTACGAAGAGGCTAGGGAATGGATAGCAGATTGGGTTAAAGTAATACCCGAAATTGGGGAAGTCTTGTCTTACATTGTTCGTAGTGTTCCGCTGATGCCTACGGGTATACCGTTTAGTAATCAATTCACCGTTGATAATACTGATGACCCGCTTTTACAAGGTATAGGTGGAAACTTTTCGATAAACTTGGATTCTAAAGGGTTCTATACTATTAATGGAACCTCTGTTGGTTGGCAATTAGTGTATCCTGAGCTGATGGCTATAAACGCGATTAATAGTGTCAAAACTGTTATAGGTACTATAATTTCATCTCTCAACTCCACAATATATCAGATACTTTCTAACACAACAGATAACATCGTAACAAACTTTATCACGAATTATGTCGCGCCAGTAATGTCTCTAAGTACTCAACAATTCATTGATATCATGAATAACGTCACTGATTCAATGACTCAAATGCTAATGAATCTATACGAAGCACGACTTAGTTTTCCTGACGAGTTCACCATATCCCTCAAATTCTCAATTGGAGGTCACGACATAGATGAGAATATTACTATTCCTATACCTGTAGAAATACAAGAGGTAGTAAAACCTGCGACGATAGTAGCACAATCTGATGATTGGTTAGCTCCACGTGCAGCAATTCTACGTTACGAGGCAGGGAATCACAAGGCGGTTTACTTCTCATTCAAACCCTCATTGGAAACTGATACTGATGGTCCTTGCAAACAGATAATGTCTAATGCTTTAAGGTGGGCGAGCCAAGCACCCGTCCATCCTGAAACAGGTGTAATTGCGAATCTGAGGATACCGAAAATCCTGATTGATCAGGCGAGATTATTGCTTAATTTGTCAACATCTGTGGGTTCAATTCAGCAGATAAGTGATACTATTCACGAGGATAAAACCTATTCTTACCTTCTAAACTTGGAGTCATCTCATGCTGTAGTCGTTTACTGGTATGGATTCCAAGCTCAAGTGAATGCTACCCTCGGAGATAACCAGATAAACGCAGTAAAGATATCGGACGGTAACTGGCATGCGGCGATTATAGATATTCCCGAAACTGGAACCTGGAACATAACCATAAGGATGGGTGAAGACGACCCGCTACTATCTCCTATGGCTATAGAGGTAATCAATCAGAAGAGTGTTCCAGAAACAACTACTCCTTTGTTGCTCCTTGCCATCATTGGAGCCGGTCAGGGTAACTTCCCAGTAGGCATAATCGCTTTAGTAGCGGTAGCAGCAATAGGTGTCGCGGTAGGACTAGTTATTTACTTTAAAAAGAAGCGATAAACACTAAACCAACCAAAAATTCTCCCCTTTTTTTATTTCCCATGAAAATCATTTTCATTCTCTTTCTAGAACGCTTCAGCGTATGTATGTTTTTTAAGCGAGAGGAGGTAATGTGAGTAGGATACCTATCATAATTAAGTAGACCTTAGGCGTAGTTAATACCTTCGGAAATTTTTACCGTTTTCAAGCGTCTTTTATCACAGTTCTTGCATTTTTCGGTGAGACCTCTGAAGAATTTTAGAATTTTTCGCACCATTTCTGAACGAGAAATAATTACGCCTAACGTCTAGTGTTTTTAGAGCCTTTTTTCTCTTTTTTGTAATTCTCATTTTTAATCCCCGATAATTTATGCTAGAAACACTTAAACTCAGTTTGCGTTAGGGGTCGTTGATGATCTTCAACTCACCCTATTGCACCTTTAAAAACCAAAAAATGGGGAAGTGATCTAGTGTGGAAAGACCGCTAGTGTAGCTGTGTGGATTCTGTGTATTCTTCCAGTGCCTGTTCTCCTTTCAGGGTCAGGGAGTAAACTCTTTTGGTTCTGGACTTCCACACTTCCAGAGTTTCCTTGAGATATTCCAAGTCCTTGAGCTTCTCTATGAGATATCTTAGTTTCTCCGGGTCGACTTCTACCTTCAGGCTTTGGACAATGTTTGTCAGGGAGAGCTGAGGATATTCTTTGAGCAGTTCCAGTATCTTTACCGCGCCCCCAATTTCGTTTCTTAAGTCCCTTTCAAGCATTGTTGATGGTAAGCTTACCGCAGTAATGTTTTGCGGGGGGTATAGCTCTTCCAGTCTCTCTCTTATCTCTTGATCTGAGGGTATCCTTGATGTCACGCCCTTACTATAGTGTAGGGTTACGGGGAATCCTGTTGGTAGGTCTGGTATGTGGAATAGGGCTTCTCCCTCTTTCAGGTACTTGAAGTAGGTTCCTTGGTAGAGTCTTTCCCTCTTGAGCGAATGTATTCCGGGGGCGTTTTCCTCCAGTCCCATGAGGTCACATGCCACTTCGATGTCTTCGCTGGAAACGAGTTTGTGGAATATCTGGGTCTCTATCATTGGGCGGACCGGCCCGTATACTAGTCTGGGTAGACTGGTTGAGACGTGCAGTCCCACCTTCATGTCTTTGAGACTGTCCACCCACCTAGTTAGTGATTCCTGGAAGTAGACCTGCTGGGTTCCCCAGCCGAACCTGATGTTTTTGAAAACCTCCTCCGCATCCTCAATAAATATAGAGTACATTCCACTATCCGTTGCCAGTGCTTTGATTATTATTAATCCCTTGAAGAAGCTTGAGAAGAGTTGATCCTTTTGGGAAATCTCGATAACCGTGGGGTTTGAGGTTAGGTCTCGGAACGGCATTGTTGAGCGCCCGTTTATGGTGGGTGATTCTTCGGAGAGAACCAAGCCCGTAACACCCCGTATTAGTCCCTCTATTTCGCTTCGCTCCTGTGTTGTCCGTAGCTTGGATGAGCTCTGGTTAATCAGGGCATTTCTCAAATCCTCCAATGTGGGAACCGCGCCCTCCTCCTGCTTTTCGTAAACGCTCCTTAGAGCCTCACTTAAACCTATACTCTGTCTGTTGGTGAGATCCCATAGAACCTGAAACAGCCTAAGAAGTAGGGAAATGTACTCGGAAATGCTTGAGCCTTCGGGGTCTAAGGGATTTATGCAGATGCTTTTGCTGGGGTACACCCGTGTTTCCGGATTCATGTTTATTAGTCTTCGGAGCTGTTTCTTGGTGTCTATGATTAGGTAGTTCCAGTCGAATTTGGAGGCTTCGAATATTATGCTCAGGTTTGTTGCGTTGCGTTCCTCTTGGCTTCCCCCGGCCACCATGATGCCCCGGGCCAAGTGATTTATTTTCAGTCCTATGTCTACGTCTTGCTTGTAGGTTTCGGTTTCAATAACCTTGCCTAGCTTGAAGTCGTATTCCACGGAGGGGCTTACGAATTCTGCGGCTGGTTTCACCGTTAAGCCTTTGGTCATGAAGGTTGCGATGTCTACGAAGGTTGGAGCTGTCTCCAACCCGGTTAGAAAAAATGGGACACTGCTCCCCCGGTCAGCATAGCTCTAGTAGCATCTAGTAGGGATTCGCCCACTAGGGGTTCGATTTTGCAGTGGGGGTAGGAGTTCTCAAACGCTGTGGCCAGTGTGAAGGCGTTCATTTTCACTTCTTCGACCAGCTTTCCGATTGAGTGGTCGAGTCTTACTGGTGCTATTGTTTCTTTCTTGGTTCCCAGAACTATGCGGGTGGTCCAGACTCCTCCCTCGCCCCAGAGCCAGGTTTTCCTTCTTGAGGTGTCTCGTCTAGCGATGGTTCGTCGGCTGCCTTCTTCTAGGTTTGGTAGGAATCTCACTGTTCTCTCAGACACTGGGCTGCCCTCTACGAAGTAGATTACCGGTATTTTTTGTAGGTAGAGTGTTCGGAAGAAGTAGTTGAAGCTGCCCCTTATGCTCAAGGGGATCTCTTCTAGCTTCATCATGGCGTATGCGGCTAGTTTGTAGTTGTCTCGCATGATTAGAACCGAGTCTTCGCCCTCCATGAAGAAGAATGACACATCGTGTAAAGGGTCGACCAGTGAGAACTTGTCCTTACTAGGCCACTTTCCATGGCTTAATAATTTGAGGAATGGCGCTGCGAACCTGGGACTGACTGCACACATTGAGATGTAAGTGCATATAATAGTGGCGATTATCCAGTAGGGGTATTGGAGATAGGTTTTTGAAATAAAGTAGGATAGTAGACCCACGGTGGCAACGACCATGAACTTGCAAACATTTATCAGGCTGAATAGCTTGGCGTTGCGATCCGCCCACTCGGCGTAGGATTTAATGAATTCTTTTCTTTCTTCTGATTCTCCGGTTTCTGTTTCAATCTCCAGTTCTTTGGCTTTTATTTTTTCAGTTGGCACTTCTATCTAAACCTCCTTAATTCCTGATTACCATAATATGAGAATGTAAGAATGATTGTGGATTTTATCTTAAACTTCCAGAGGATTTAACCGCAGAGGGCTCACCGCTTCGTTCCCCACAAGAAAAATGTGATCGGCGAACAAGACGCTCAATTTCTGATACTTATCCTTCCTAGCGGCGGCTCCATTTTTAATAATTTTCAATCTTTCACTCTCCAGTATGATATTGCTACTAGAATAATGGCTGCTATAATCATGATAATTAAAATCCAGTCTTGAACGGGTAAAGCCCTAATCTCGATGTATACACTCAAAACCGATAGCAGGGAGGCTGTGCCTAAAAACAAGTCTACTGCTACAGAGTTTAGAGCTTTAATGATTTTACTCCTTGGTGTGGTTTGGCTGATCAGCCATAATAATGCCCCTTGATCCCCTTCTTCTAATGCTTCGGCAATCTGAACATAGGGATTAGCCTTTTCCGACAGTTGAAGCTTTGAGGGAATCAAGGGCAACATTTTTGACTCTTCTGCCCCCACAAGCGAGATAGCAACCTTTAACCCCAGAAACACCATGAAAAAGCCAATAACAAGTATAATTCCGTCAAATAGTAAAGCTCCTATTATCCAGTTTAAGAATTCTTCTCCCAACACTATTCAAGCCCTCCTTCAAATTCACTTATGTTATCAGAATGGTTTATAAGCGTCTCATCCTGATTTCCAGTAGTAATAGCTCTGTTTACCATCATTTTTCTGGTTAGTTCAAGAAGGTCTTTTTCAAATAAGATCGGTTTGAGTGAGAAGACTTTAATCTGTGATTCCTCACTTTTATTTTCAATTTCGATTATCATCTCGGAGTTATAGAAGCGGTTTTCAGCCTTTTCCCGAAATCCCCTCTTTTTTAGATACTCTCTTAGAACCCCAATTATATCAGAGTCTAAAACCACGGTTTTAAAGTAACTTCGCCTCTCCCTCCTCTTGGTCTCCCTAAACCTTATCTCCTCAGGCAGTTTAACCAGGTATATCTTTCTGTAGATAAGAAAGCTAACCGCCAAAATAGCAATTAGAGGTATGATGTAGCCCAAAATTAGGCTACTCATTTCCAAGTATATCCACATGGGTGAGAAAGATACGGTCTGATACGCGCCCTGAACCAGAACCGTTAACATGTGAAAGCCTTGATCGTAAGGAGATGCAGGGTTGTAAACCGCGGGAACATAGATTACCACCGATTGGTTCGGATGTAGATTTATCCGATTAAACACCTGAAGTTCGGGGATGAAAATACCAAGATTTTGCTCCGAGGATGATAAACTATCAATTCTTAAAGCCAAAACAAAAAACTGGTTCTGAACTGAGAATAGAGGGGAATAAGCCTGAACCTTAAACGGCATTAACACGCGAATTACTCGGGTAGCGGAAACTGTGCCACTAGAAGCCGTAAAAACACATTCCCCCAAGTCTAGACTAAGACTAACACTAAAAAAGCCGTTCAAAGTGGAAACAGGGTTTCGGAATACTTCCTTCCCATTTTGAGTAATGGTCAAGTTTACTGTGTCAGCCTTAACTATGTCCCAGCTTAGAGCGCTTCTTATGGCCATTGTGAGGTCGTTTATCTGCCCGGCCACAATTCTTGTGGATTGAAGCTGTAGAATGTACTCTTGTCCCTGGGCGCTCCAGAATATCAGGTTGCTTAGAACTTGTTTTCCCTTATTGCTTAGATTTGCAGGATTGTCCCTTCCCACGTAGAAAACATACTTTAAAGACTGGTTACCGTAGTAGAACCCTAACCAACAATCACCCCCATACTCTAGAAACGAGAAAAGATTATTTCCCGTGGTAATCAGGGTGGATTGGCCTCGGTTAATCATAACAGTGATGTTCTCTTCCACATTTTCCCATATTGGATGGTAGAACAAATCCACTCTGGTTAGAGAAACAATATCAGTATAAGAAGTGATGCCTGTAACTTGGGCTCCTAGACTGTTGAGCAATCGCACCCCGCTCTCCCCGGTGCAGATGATAGGTTTTCCCAATGCAATTAGGTTCTGTAACTCGTTGGGTTTAAAATCTAGCTCCGGTCCGATTATTATCACGTCAGAACTCGGACTAGCTAAATATTCAGTATAATCTTTTTCAAAGAGGTTTATTCCGTATGGATTAATGCTTGCTAGTTTATACCACTCATTTTTATAGCTGGGGGAGCTTAGCGGAAGAGTGAAGAATTCTCTCACCATTGCTCCGGTAACAATTTTAGTAACGTCATTAACAAAAGTGTAATCTATTTGGGAAGCAATGTCACGCTCGGTGAGTCTATCGCTCAAAGTGATATTCCAGTTCCCCTGGGATATGGTTACCGTGGGTAGAACTGATTGTAGTTTCCACTCCGAGCAGAACTGTTTTTGAGCCTCCGAAATCGTTGATGCCCTAGGATTGGTCTGTGACACAACACTAACACCTAGATCGGATGCGGCGCCGATAAGGGAGGTTGTGTGTGAGAATACTGGGAGGATTGAGTAAATGGTTATGTTTCCGCGTGGCGCTCCGTATGGTGGCTCCCCAAGCGTGTCTAGGTATATTACTCTTTTTATGTTTGAGAATTGGGTGGTAAATAGGCTATACCCTTGATTGATTAGTTGTTGGGAACCGAACCAGTGCTCTATGGTGCTGTTTCCCTCCTCTCCGCTTAAAAAGACGAAAACCAGAGTCCTCTCAAGGTTCACATCTGCGAGTAATCTTGCGGTTTCAAGAAGCACCGCCACACCGGCAGCGTCGTCAGCGGCTCCGGGACAGTTGGTGTTCTGAATTCCATAGACTGTTGTTCCGATTCGAAGTGCTCTTATTGAGTCGTAGTGACAGGCCAGGAGAATAATTTCTGGTGAGGAAGAGGGTTTCACACAGTATATATTCTGGGTGATGTAGGGGGTTCCCTGCCACATAATCGTGAAGTAGTCTCTTAGTGGGGTGTAACCGTAGGATTGGAGCTGTGTGAAGATGTAGTTTGCGGAAGTGTTGCATTCTGGTTTTG
This sequence comes from Candidatus Jordarchaeum sp., assembly GCF_052745115.1. Taxonomy (NCBI): domain Archaea; kingdom Promethearchaeati; class Candidatus Jordarchaeia; order Candidatus Jordarchaeales; family Candidatus Jordarchaeaceae; genus Candidatus Jordarchaeum; species Candidatus Jordarchaeum sp. The sequence continues at coordinate 46,477 of NZ_JBRAKS010000001.1, read as the reverse complement.
AGGGGTGTCTGGTGCCTAGACCAGAGAGGTATCCCACTGTGTCTTGTAGATTAGCTGGGAGAGAACTACTTGTAAAGTATTTTTCCCATTTTTGCACTGTGGATTGATTGGTAAGGTAAGCAGCATTCACCACCGATTTCGGAACATAACAGGAATTAGCATTATTACTTGATTGAGCTGTGAAAGCGGGGGACGAGCTAACGCTCGCAAAAAGAACGGAAACCATTAGGATGAGAATGAACGAAACCAGTATCAGAGTTGCTCCCCGTTTCCACATGACTAATCCTCGCCTAGTCTATGATTGTTTCCGCTTCCTCCACTTTTTCGACTTCTTTTTCCTCCATTTCTAAACCTTCAGAGAATTTCACAGGTTCCTTGGAGCTTAGATCCTTGGCGGTGATGTCGATTAGTCCTCTTGAGGTTATGGCGAAGTAAGCATCATCCGGTGGTAAAGCAGGTGCGTCCACCACGGTTACTATTCTCATGTTGTATTTTCTGGTGCTTAATCCTAGTCTGAATGTGACTCCGTGTGCTACGGTGTGGCCGCCTATGGGGTTCTCGCTCTTTCCGTATAGGTCGGGCTGGGCGTGAACCTGATTGGTTGCTACAACCGCCAGGTCTTGGGAGACTGCGATTCTTAGAAGATCATGGATAATCCTGTTTATTTTTTGCTGCCTTGCGGGCAAACTCTCTCTGCCACAGTATTCTGCTCGGAAGTGTCCGGTTAGGCAGTCCACCACCACCAGTTTGATTCCCCGGTTTTGAACCACCTCATCCAAATTCTTGTGAACTATTTCGTAGAGGGCCTCACTGTTCATGGCGTAGGCGTAGAAAACGTTATCGCTCACCAGGTCTGGGTCTAGACCGAATCTCTCCGCCACGCTTTTGATGTGTTCGTATTTCATGGTTCTCTCCGTGTCTATGTATAGGGCTGGTGCCTCAAGTCCTCCTCTTTCTTTGGGGAGTTGAACGGTTACGCAGAGCTGGTGGCAGATCTGGGTTTTTCCCGCCTTGGCTGGTCCGTAAAATTCGGTGACTGCGCAGGTTTCTATTCCTCCGCCTAGTATGTGGTCGAGTCTTTTAAGGCCGGTAGTTATGTGGTCCATGCTTCCCAGGATTTTTTTGGCGTCTTTTCCGGATAGGATTTCTACTAGTTTTCCTCCTTTGGTGTTTTCTTTGGAGCGCACCACCATTTTGGCGGAGGTTATTATTTGTCTGGCGGTTTCCTCGGGTATGCCGGAATCCATTGAGAGGTCTCTGGGTGAGGAGAAGGCGATGCTCTCCACGGTGCTGTAGCCGGCGTTTATGAGTTTTTTTGCTTTTTCTGGTCCCACGCCTTTAATGTTGTTTATGTCCATTACTCTTCCCCCTCCAGGACGCTTACTAGTTTGAGAATTGCTGATTGAGGAATTTTTAGGTTGTTTTCCGGGTTTTCTGATTCAGATTTTTTTATGACGGTGGTGATGGTTTTAGTGACTGTTTTTGAGGTGTTCTTGCTGTGGATGCATTCTGCGAATATTCCCCTGAATGGGTTGTAGATGATTTTTTTATCGGTTTCTGGAAGCTCACATATGAAGGCGCAGTAACCTCCATCAACCTGCCTTCTTAAAATCTTACAATAGACCATTGGCATTATTTTCACCAGTCCATTTTTTCTTTGTTTTCATGATTGTTTTGTTTGGGTGCGGCGCTCGGATTCGGGCTGTGAAATATGGGGGTGGTTGTTACTGAGGATGTTTTTTATCGCGGTGTTTGCGCCGCACTGGGTTTTTAGGTTCAGTTTTCCCTTTATAAAGGTGTGCGCTCGTTTTTAATGTGGGAAATTTTCACGTTTTTGGACGTTATTTTTGATTTATTTTTTTGTTTGGATTGGTTTTTTGGTTTTTTTCCCTTTTTTATTAGTTTATTTCTGTTTTTTTCTTTTTTAAAGGTTTAAAACTCCGTTTATGTGCCTCTTTTTTTATAGTGGTAGATACTAGCTGGCATGTTAATTAAAAAAATATTCAAAATTTTTTCTAAAAATGATATAATTTTTTATGTATAATTTTATGTCGTTTTTTGCTAAAAATTTGAATATTTTTTATACTTGGTTTTTTACCTGATTCGAAGACCTACATTAATTCTAGAAAAATAAGGATTCATTAAACTCTAATATAAAAATAATATAAAAATAAATTTTAAAATTGAAAATAAGTAATAAAAATTGATTAATTTATAAATCTAAACACTATTTATTCCCTAAATGAGATGTAAATTTCACCTTCAAGAAAGGCTGTAAGCATTTATAAAGGAGTAGTTGAACCTTACGAAATCGGGCATGCACTATGACATCAAGAAAGTTTTCGGATGAAGAACTAAGACAATTAAACAGACAAGAACTAACTGTCCGCGAAATAGCCGAACGGCTGGGAGTATCAGAAGCCACAGTATACAAATATAAAAAGAAACTAGGGCTAAAAACAAAGAGGCAAGCTTCTGACGAAAGGGTGTTGCGGGAGTCGAAGGGTGATTGGAGAAGTCCTAGTGAAAAATGGAGCATTATACCCCCACCACCAGGACCACCATTTTGAATAAAAACCGATTAGATGACGTAGGAGAAAATAGGAAATGACCGAGCAGATAGAAAAAAAAGCCTTGTACAGTGAAGAAGTTTCGAACATTTTTTTTGAACAAGACTATAATGTAGAGAACGTAGCGTCTTACAAGAGCCAAGTTAGTGTAGCTTGGAAAATCTATGAAGGAAACAGTTACCATGTTCTTGAACTTGTTATATACCTACCCACAACCGTTGAAAAAGTCAAAAATGATAAACGCACGGTATCTGAACTTTTCTATACATCGGTTAATCAGATGGTTAATAATCCAAATTCTCCAAGTGGCATAAGGCTGAGAAAGGTATTTGGTGTAAAAGTCCCACACTACGGAGGTAAGCAAGTTATTATAGTCGCCGATAAATTCTTGGTCAGCCGCTCTCAAGACGAGAGAGACACCAAGGTTGACTCGGTTGAAATCGTGCCCCTATCCGAGTTATCATCAGTACTGAAAAGCAGAAAGAACTCTGTAATTAAAAGAGCCGGAAGAATTTTTAAACCAAATAAAGCAGAAGATTTACAGAAAGCCTACTCACGAGCGAGAACTGGATTAATCCTCACCATAATTCTAATGTTCCTGCTCGTTCTGTCCATATTCCTCAACATAACAGGTGAGGTTTTCCAAATACTGCTCACGGTGGACTCCATTCTCATAATAGCAACCATTATTACGTCATTCGTCATACACGAATTAGGAGTAGCCAAGTTTAAAAAAATGCTAAGAGAGGAAATAGCTCCTTTTCAAGAACCGGCAAAACATTTCGTGACCACCCAAAAGATTCCAAGAACCTCCGAAGCATTCCAAGAATTTCCAGAAGACTCGATCGAGCCAGGTTCGTCTTCTCAACACGTTTCCAGTGAGAGATTCCTAAAGAAGTTAGAGATTGAAAAACATATTGAACCACCATTAACTGAGAGGACAAACAGCAGTGAATTTTACGCCCAGAGAAGAGAAAGATTATGGGATTTAGCCCAGAAATCGTATGCAGAGGGGGAATGGAAAACCTGTACCTATCACTTGAAGGGGGCGGTTAGCTCTGCATTAAAAGAGATTTATGTGAAATTGACCGGGAAAGTGAGTTTTGGAACCCCCCTACAGGTTGCGGAACTCGTTTGTGATAAGACCGAATTGAGTCACGAAAGGGTTCAGCAATTCTTTGACCGAATAAAAAATGGACAAAAACTAACCGAATCGGATCTGTCGATATTATTTAAACACGCTCAAGCTCTCCTCACCGACCTACAGTCAGCTGTGATATCCACCTCTACTTTTGAAGCTGACTCCGTTAAGAAAGATGTGGCGGTGAAAGAACAAAAGGAGCCGAAGCAAGATGTAAAAATTTCCAAGGACGGGGCCTCCCAGCGAACAGCACTGAAGAGTTCGCAGAACAGTTCAAAGACTACCAAGAAGAAAGGTGAGAGCGGGAAGTATAAAACTGTGAAAAAGGAGTCTGACAACGAGAAATCTGAGAGGTTACACGGTGATCCCGAAGGTCAGCAGAGTCGTCTAGCGGTGGAAACTGAGGCAGAAATAACCGATTGTGATTCTGTTGTCGAAACGATAGGTACTGATAAGAATATTAGTGATGAGTTGAAAAAACTCCTTGATTCCCGTAGTGGAAAGGTGGACTCCCCTGTTTTTTTGGTGGTTACTCAGAGCCTAGAGGTTGTTAACATTGTTGAATCTCTTAAGCGGAAGTATCCCGACATTTCTATTGGAACTTATGAACGTGCTGTTAATGGTAAAGCTCAGATAATTGTTTCACACGATGGAGGAATAAGTAGCAAAATTAACTATGAATCCCATGAACAGCTTGAAAACCTGATTAGAAACCATGCGTTTGAGAAAATTCTGAGCCAACTGAAACCATCAAAGGATTCAGATGATTTTACTGAATTCCTGGAGGAGTAAGAGGGATGGTGGTAGATGGTCAAAAGAATCTGAGCGCCTATTTGAACCTAGAGAAGAATATACCTCTGATAATCAGAAAGGTTCTTGAACAGCAGTCGATAAACTATTTGCGTAACATACAGATACTTTCTATTCAAGGAGGGTTATTTGAGGACACCGATCTCTTGGTTTGTTCCCCTTCTGCTAGTGGTAAAACCTTGGTGGGGGAGCTTGCTATTTTAAGGTGGGTTCTGGAGGGAGGGAAGGCGGTTTATATGGTTCCCTTAAAGGCTCTCGCCAGGGAGAAGTTTGGTATGCTCGTGAGGAAGTATCGTAATCTGAATCTGAGAATCAGGATATCCACCGGAGATTTCCACTACACGCCCGATATTTTAGAGAATGCGGACATACTGGTCACCACCATAGAGAGATTCGACTCACTTCTGCGTTTGAATCCCGACTGGCTCTACGATATCAGGGTTATTGTTGTAGATGAGATACATGTTATGGGCGACCGTGAGAGAGGGGGAAGGCTGGAGAGTGTTCTTATCAGAATAAGAGAAAGGTTAAGTGTTCAACTCATTGGGCTGAGTGCAACCATCGCCGACGCCGGAGAGATTGCGGATTGGTTGAAGTGCAAGTTAATAGAGTCAGACACTAGACCCGTGCCGCTAAAAAACTACATACTGGTAGATGCCGATAAACTAAAAGCTATAAGGAAGCTGGTTTCCGCAACGGTTCAAAATAATGGTCAAGCACTTATTTTCGTTTCACATAGAAGGGATGCAGAGAGTCTAGCCCGTAAACTGGTTAAGTCTATTGAACCCCATCTAAGCGATGAGGAGAGGGAAACGCTCTCGGTCAGATTCGTTGAGAGTAGAGCCTATTCCAAGCGTTTAGTCGAGTTGATTAGGCAGGGTGTGGGGTTTCACCACGCAGGATTGAATCACGCCTCAAGAGAACTCGTGGAGGACGCTTTTCGCAATGGTCTTCTTAAGGTTGTCTGTTGCACCACTACTCTCTCTGCGGGGATTGATGCACCAGCTAGGTTAGTTATTCTACGGGATTATAACGTGTTCAATAGCATAGAGATGGCTAGCGAAGAGTTTGAAATAGATGGGATGAACGCCAATCAGTTCCATCAGATATTGGGTAGAGCGGGCAGACCGGAGTTTGACGATGTGGGCTATGGTGTGGTACTTTGCCCTTCCGATTCGGATGGCTTTATGATTCAAAAGAGGTTTTTTGATGTAAAGAATGGTAAATTGGTACCGAGATATGATCCCGTGGAGAGTTCCATCGGTTTTTCACCGAACCTCGAGGAGCAAACCCTTCTCAAAATATTTGAACTCAAAGAGGCGAACAGAGAGGATATCTTAAAATTTTTTGAGAAGACCTTTTGGTGGAGGAAAGAGAAATCCAAGAATCCACAAGCAAATCTTGAGAAACTTGTCCAGATAGGCTCCGTAAACATATCCGTTGCCATAAGAAGCCTAGCTAAAACGAGTGAATTGAGTGGTGCTGAGAGAATCAGTGACGAGAGCTTGAGAGTGCAGTTGCTGCAAAAGAAGATTGAGGCTACGGTAACACAGCCGATTGTGAATGTTTGCAGTTTCCATGAGGAACGAGGCTTCCTCTGTACTTGTTCATACCAGAGCGGGGTGCAGGGAGGATTGTGTAGACATCTGGTGAAGCTCGCTCAGATTGTGGATCAGAAATATCCGGTCTACAGGGGATTAATATTGCATTGTCTTAATTCGGGAAATGTGCTAAAAAAACTGATTGATGAGGGATTGGTTACTGAAACCACGAGGGGAACCTTCACACCCACAGGGTTCGGAAAACTGGTAGCAAGGCTCTATCTCAAACCAGCAACTGGAATATTGATTCGAAGCATGGTTCACGGTGATATAGACGATGAGTTTCGGTTTATGGAATTGGTGTTAAGTGCGGTGGAATTAGAGTATGGTAGACCTCAGCCGCAAGCAATGTCGGTGGCGGTTCTGGATTACATACGGGGTAAGAGTATCAGGGAGGTTAGCTCTCTGCACTCCATTTCTCAGGGAGACCTAGAATCGGTCACTAGTACCCTAAACTGGATGATCCACTGCGTAGCGGAAATAGCGGACATGGAGGGAGCGGAAACTATTAAAAAAATTGGAAAAAGATTGGAGGAACGCTTCACGAATCGTAGAATAGAGAAAGACCACGAAATCGAGGGTTGAGAAATGGGAAAAAGAAAGTATATGGTTGCAGAGTGTCCGTCGTGCATGCAATACTTTGCGGTCACTCTCAGCAAGAATCCTTCCTGTCCCCGGTGCGGGGAGAAGTTAAATCTGCAACATTTGCAGAAAGATGTTGTTGATTCCTGGAAGAAGGCTGCAAAGCTTGTTCAGGGCAGGCAGGCTGAGAAGGCTGGAGGGAAGTACGACGGGTTGGTGATGCTTACTAAGAGAGAAAAATTCGAGAGTGTTATCCGAAGCTTTCGAGAAGATTGGGTGGTTCCGGTTCAAGATATAGTTAGGAGGACGAAAAACTTGGGATTAAAGGAAGACTGGGTGCTCAAAAGGTTGGATTACATGGAGCGTGAGGGAATGCTTGTTAAAAGACACGGTGGTGTTATATTCACTTGCTTACACTTAGAGAGGTGAGTGTGAAGTGTTTTGTATTAGGACACATAGCCCCATAGACCATTTACTTGGCGGGGGCATATCCACGGGATTAATTACCCATATCTATGGGGGGGCTGCTACTGGTAAGACCACACTCGCCATGCAGGCTGCGGGAAATCTATCCCGGGAGGGTTATCAGACCCTTTACATCGACAGTGATAATAGGTTCTCTTTTAAACGCTTTTCTCAAATTTTTCCGAACGAGAATTCGCTTGAGAGATTAACTCTGATTGTTCCCAGGAGTTTGGATGAGCAGTCAGAGATCGTGAGCATATTAGAGGCCTACGTTTCGAATAGAACCAAGCTAATAGTTGTAGATACGATTGCTTCCCAGTACCGGAAGAATCTCCACCCTGAGACTTACTTTTCTAGTCGTAGGGAGGTGGTGGAGAAGCAGTTGCCTGAATTGCTTGGATTATGCCGGCGGAGAAGAGATTTGGCAGTGCTCATCCTTAATCAGGCGGCTTCAAAAATAGACGACGAGAAAGAAAGTCAAATAGTTCCCTCAATGGGCGGTGACTTGGACAAGTTTTCTCAGGTGACTCTGCGATTTTCAACTACTGGAGTGAAGTCGGTGGGAAAGGCTGAAATTGTTGGTCATTATCAGAGTCGGAACGGTAGTGTATTTTACCGGATTACAAACGGGGGAATAGGTTTTGTTGATTCAGAAACTGGGAAAAAATTGTCGGAGGTTGAGGTAAATGTTTCTTAGATTAATGTACTATGGTGCTATACTGTTCGTGGTGGCTTTAGGGATTTCTTTCGCTATTAGAATGATACGGACTGGTATAGATGCTTGCTTCAACGGCAGTCCCCTTGGGCTCCTCTACATTCTGGCCGTATACTTAGTGCTTTATCTATTGGCTAAATTTGTTATTAATAGGCGGTTCAACAAGTCGAGTCTAGTCGTGGTGGGGATGGGAACCTGCAATATGTGCTATGGTTTCATTGGACTGGGAATCAGCTATGGAATTAATCCTGTGGTGTTCGTCGCCATAGAGGCTGCGGTAGTGGCAATTTTTATATTGATAGGGAGAACCTCTGGGGATACGCCTTTGACCTGGGTTCGGGGCGAGTTCCCAAGATACGTTTTAGCGGATGCTATTTTAGATGATTGTGTAATCTTCAAAAGTGGTCGGAGAGGTTTTCAGGTGATGCAGTTTGCCGAGGTCAGGGGCAGTGGGACCGTTGGTTCGGTGTTGTTATCCGCCTGGAAGGCTATGACCAATCTTAGCTTCGAAATTTATAGGCGGGGTGATGAGCTTCTTACACTGATTTCGGTTTGGGAGACTTCTAGAGACTTCGATGAGGCTGTTGGGCGAGCGAGAGAAAAGATGAGTATATTCAGAGCTATTCTGGAGAAAGAGGGATACGAGACGAGGTTGATAAGTGATGAGTTGGAGATTGAGCGCTACCTATATTCGCCACTGCTAGCACAAGACGGCAACTTTGTGGGAGAATTGAATAAGGAGTATTTAGACAACCTTAATTTCAACGAGTTGGGTCTTAACGAGGAGGCGAAGCCCATTTTGGAAAGGGTTAAGGATGGCGAGGTTTTGGGGGTTGAGAGTGTGGGATACGTGCTTCTTCTGCAGCCTGTTCTGAACATTGATAAAGAATTTAGAAAAGCCGAAAAAGAACTCAAGCATAAGATTGAGAGGTTGGCATCTAACAAATTTAAGAAAAACGACCCGGCAGCCCTAATAGCCATGCTGTCCTTGACCCAAGATAAGAGTCTGATTCTGCAACCGGGATTAGAGAAGGAAATAACAGAGGCAAGAGTAAAGTGTCAGAGGATGATAGACGCCAAGAGCAGCGGGCTTTGGGGGGCTTCCCTTTTCCTTGTTGGTAAGGGGGGAGACGTTACAAGAATAATAGGGCAAGTGAACACCGAGAAAGGCGGTGAATGTGTGTATAATCTTATTAGAAGAAGGAAATACTCGGAGAAGTACAATTCAGAGGAAGTATCTGAACTGCTTCCAATTCGCTTAGTAAACAGCGTCCAGGAACCGTCATGTGAGGAGGATGTTCAGGTTTGATTCCGATGATGGTTAGATTCTGTATTTGGAGGTGTTCTTTGTGATAGATGGTGCTAGTTATACAGCGAGTCTTGTTTATCGGGGTATTAAAGAGCCTCAGGATATCATAGAAGATATGGAAAGAGAGGGTGAGGATTGGAAGTCCATATCTAAATTCATGTTGAGAGTTGCTTCTGAGTGTGGGAAAAGTCGTTATTACAATTCGGAAGAAAAAATTCTAAACACGCTCCTGAATCACAGTAGGAAAAACGGTGATAGGGAAACTGAGAGCGATTGTCTCAGGGAAATTGGGGGTTTAATGCGAAGTACGGGACAGTTGACTGAGGCGGTAAAATATTATTCGGAGGCAGCGGCGATCAGCATGGAAATAAAGGATGCAATGAGGTTAGGTGTAGATTATTCATACATTGGGGAAATTCTATTGTTGATAGGGGACATGGAAGGAGCTTTAAGTAATTATAGAAAAGCTTATGAGAGCTTTCAGACTTGGGACGACGCTGCGGGATTAGAAGAAATTGCAATGGTCGGTCAGATTCTGTTCGATTTGAGAAGATACGAGGAAGCTCAAAAGGAGTTTCAGGAAGCGATTAGAATCTCAGAGAAGTTGGGAGATAAAAAAATTAAGAGCAATTTACTGTGCTGCGTTGGGAACACGCTTAGATGGATGGGGAGATTGGAGGAGGCTCTAGAAATATTCCTAGAAACAGTCAGAATCAAGGAAGAAATTGGTGATAGAGTAGATGCATTGTCAGTCCGCGTAGCCGCGGGTATAGTTCTGCTCCGATTGGGTAGAACTGAGGAAGCCCTTGAACAGCTCAACAAAGCTCTCTTGATTTCAAGAAGAGAGAATAAGCAGTTAGGAGAAGCGTACGCTCTTTTCCATATAGGAATTTCAGACCTGCTACTAAAAAATGATCAGAGGGCTAATGAGGCTTTTGAAAAGGCGATTCAACTCTTTGAAGCAGGGTACGAGTACAAATACCTCTTGATCCTACTTACAATCTACCTAGACCACCTTCATTCTATTGGTGCAACTGAAAGAGCTGAGGAAATATCTAGAAAAATTTCTGAATATACTGAGAGGGAATATGATGATCCTTATGAGGAGGCTTCGGAAAAGAAGAAATGGATTGATGAAAGGGTTGAAGAATTGAGAAGTATTCTTAACGTCAACAAAGAGCGGTAAGGAATAGGTGGAATAGAATGGGGATAAAGTTGGGGCCCATTATTAGGTTCAGGGCCATCACCTTAGACGAACTGAAGAACGCTAGTATAGCTGTGGATGCTTCGAATATGCTGTTTCAGTTCTTAAATAAGATTAGAAGACAGAATCTCCCTCTCCTCAACAAAGAGGGATGTGTGGTATCCCACATCTACGGCACATTCTACAGAACCGTTAACTTGCTGGAGCGCGGAATAAAGCCGATATACGTTTTTGACGGATCACACCCGAGGCTCAAGAGGAGGAGGGAACACTTGGTAGAATCTCTGGTTAAAGAGTACGGTTATCTGAGAAAAGCTAGAGAGAGCAATGAGTACACCGTTGTGAGAACCTTATCTTTATCACATGAAATTCTTTACGATACCATCATAAATGAAACACAGAGGCTTTTAACATATATTGGTGTACCTTGGGTGAAGTCTCCCGGTGAGGGTGAGGCACAAGCAGCTTACATGACGCGGATAGAAAAAACAGATCATGTTCTCACTCAGGATTATGACGCTCTGCTTTTTGGAGCCAAGTCTATATTGAGAGATTTGAGATTCAGCGATAACAGTGTTCGATGCACGACTCTGGAAGAGGTTCTTGAACTGAATGATATTTCTTACGAGCAACTTGTTGATTTAGCGATCTTGGTTGGCACTGACTTTAACTCTGGAGTTAAGGGAGTGGGTGCTAAAAAGGCTTTGAAACTGATTCAGAAGCATGGAGATATTAGAGGAGTATTTCCCGAGTTGGGGTTGAAACCGTTTGATGTTGATGAGATTCGAGGAATTTTTCTCAATCCCGATGTTGTAGACCCGCAAATAATATTCAATGCTCCTAATACTGTCCCTCTTAAGAGATTTTTGGAGGAGTTTAGGATGAAGCCTGAGAGGATTGATAGGGGGATAAGAAGATTGGTTAAAGCTTACAAAGAATCACAGTTGACACAAACAACTCTCTAGTCTTCGGCTGTGTTTAAATCATGATAATTAAGAATAATAGAAGAAGTTTAAAGGAGTTGAATGAAAAGATGGAGTCAGAATTTCCCTCAAACGGTAAAGTTCTACAAACACAGGATGATAATGATGAGGTACAACACGGACACTTTTATCTGATTAACAAGGTTTCAGACACTCTTGACAGCCTATTGGAATCATACAGGAGAATGCTTGGAAGAGGCGACATAGAAGGCCTGCTGCTAGTGGATAGTGATGGAAAGGCTTTAGCAAAGTCGAGGTTTTTCCGCGTGAAGAATGCTTGGAATGCGGGTGCATTGGGCGCGGCTTTGGCGGGCATAGCGAAACAAGGAGAGAACCATCTGGCTGCTGACGAGTTCCAGAACGCAATGATCATGTACAATTCAAAACAGTTCTACGTCTGCAAAATCGCTGACCTTAACGAGAGTAAGTCTTTGCTGCTTCTGATCTTGGCTAATGAGCGGGCAAACATCGGCTTCATTAGGGCGAAGATGAACCAATACGTAAAGCGGATAGAGGACGATATTAAGAACAGCGAGTCGATAACAAAAATCATTGACATTGGTGAGGAGCAAATTGAGGACATTCTGCATAGACTTGACGCCGCCGTCATACGAGAGAAGTAAGGGGGTTAGACGGAGTTGGAAGCGGATAATTTTCAGTCCGACTTGTTGGATGGAAGACTGCTTCAGATAAAGATAGTCTTTTGGGGTCCTGCTTCTTCAGGGAAAACAACGAATATTCGTGCTTTAGGGAAGCTTTTTCCCAATAATGTGATTGGGGTGCCTTATGAGGTTTCAACCAGTGAGGGGCGAACGATTTGGGAGGATTACTTGGCGCTCCAACTTGAGTTTCCCCCTTATTGTTTAGTGTTTCATGTTCACACGACCACTGGTCAGAAAAGGTTCTTGGCGACGAGGGAGCAGATTGCAAGAAACGCTGATGGTGTTCTCTTTGTAGCTGACTCGCAGGAACAGAAATTAGACGATAATATGAGAAGCTTGGAGGAATTAATAGCTTTTACAGAAAACAAGATTCCAGTAATAGTTGAGGCGAACAAACAGGACTTGCCCAATGCGATGTCAGCCGAAAAACTTGGGGAGAAATTAGGAGTACCAGAGGGTGTTCAGATTTATCCTGCCTCTGCGATACGATGCGAGGGTGTATACGAGGTTTTTCGGGGTATAATACGATTAGTTATTAAAAATAGGACAACGTGAGTTCATTGAAGGAGCTTCATAAACATTTCAGTGATAGGGATCTGGCGATACTTGGGCAGTTGGTATTCACTCTGCGGCGTCCGGTGCTCCTATGGGGCTTTCTAACCCATAAAGTTCTGAGAGAAGTGACCGTTTTTGCTCCCCACCGACAGTTGTGTGAATCCGGGTTGGATGTTTCAGAGGAGCCGGAGAACGCCATAGAGGAGCTCAAAGCCCTTTTTGAGGGGGAGAAGACCGGTGGATCAGAGAGATTGTTGTACTTGGCTTCAAGCGTTTCATCGGATTTTCTTATGAGGCTGGTGGAGAATTTTGATTTGGGGTGGGTGGCTTCCTGTGTGTCTCTTCCTCTTGAACAAGAACTCAGCAGACACAGGGTTGTAGTTTATGATTTGAACAATCGGGAGTGGCTTAATGTAGATGTTGTGAGGACGCGTTGCTGGTTGATGGAAAACCTGCTTTCGGAGGCTTTCCAATATTCAGAATCTTTTGAAATTGTTCTGAGTGGTAAACTCCGGCTTTTAGCTTTGCAGGCCAAATTCTTCTGGGAACTCTTAAATAGTGGAGTTACCGATCCAGAAACTCTTTTCGATCTTGTAGATTGTCGGAAAACTGAGGACGCCCAGATAATTCTGGCTCTGTGTAAGAAGGATTACCACTTAAACCCCCTGAGCATCATCAATTCAGAGAAGCTCAAGGAGGCAGTTAAGAAACTCATGTAGCTGTTGGTAGCCTTTTACAAGTGAATCTATTGTGGAGTTTAGTGGACACATGAGATAGGTATCTTTCATTTTAATCACGAATTAGAACCGTAAACTGTAAATATTAATTTGATCGTATTAGATTTTGCTTTGAGGGTGTGTTTATGTGTGAGTTTGATAAAATTAGGGATTTTCTTGGAAGTGAACCATTAAAAATTGTTGAAAATCCCGAGAGTTTATCGTTGGAGGAGATGTTTCGACTTTTCCTGCCAGACAGTATTCCTGAGGGTGAGTTGGGAAAGCAAACCCTACTTGAATTCTTGATTCGTGAGTACAAGGGTGAAACCAAAAAGTATAAGGGTGAAACAGAAGAGGCGAGGAATATGTTTCAGGATTTAGTCCTAATTAATGACATAATGGGTGAAGAGTTTCTGCCCTCCTTAATTTCCACATTTAGGGAGTTGGACAAGTACATGAGGGTTAGCGGGGAGGTTCTTACCCCAGATGAATTCATAAATACGGTGCAGAATATGGTTTACAGTTATAGGGTTAGGCTTGATGCAAAGGATTTGAGGATTCTGAACGTATTGAAAGATAACCTGTTTCTAGCGGTAGACCAATTAGCTAGAACGGTTAATATGGGTTATACGACGGTTTTTCGCCATAAGAAGAAACTTGACCGGTGCCGTCTAAGGGTTTATGCCAGATTGAACTACTCGAAGATAGGGCTTTCCAATCTGCTAGTTCTGGTTGAGGGACATGCTTATGTTGATAGCCCCTATCTCCTCTCACGGCACGAGCTCTTGGGCGGAGACCCTTTCACCATATTCTCTATAGCTATACCCCACATAGCGCTCAGACAGGTTCGAGAAGAGTTAGCAAAGAAATTCCCCGGCGTGTGGATCTGGAGGACACACGCATTCGAAAGCGTCCTCTCGTTCGACTTCTATGATGTGGACGTAAAGGACTGGAACATCAACTGGGATTACTGGGCACACACCCTCAACAGCATGCTCAGCAAGGGCTGGGACCAAGTTATCCCCCAAAAAATGGGCAAACCCCCCTCCTCTCCCGAGATTTCAGAAAAGGAAGTTATAACCGAGAGGGATTTGAAATTAATCGAGGCTCTGATGGAAAATTTCGAGGCCCCCATACGAGAATTGAGTGAGCAGGTCAAATATGGGCATATTGCTGTGGCTAAGGATAAGGCGAGGCTTCTTGAGAGGGGGATACTTGAGCCGCATCTCAGCATTGACCATATAGGTCTCAATGAGCACATACTCTTAATTATCGAATCGGACATGGACACCCTGTACTCGTTTGTTGTAGCGATCAGAAGGCTACCCAAGGCGTGGATCTACTGGATGAGGTCTCTGAGGGGGGAGAGCTATCTAGCCTGCTGGTTGGAGGTTCCTCCGGGGAGCATCACCCCACTTGAGAGAGTTATCCGCTGGACACTGCGCCCCCTAGCAAGATATAAACTATTTTTCAGAAGCCTTCAGGAAGGAAGCGGATACCCCCTGCTAAAACTGTTTGACCCGCAGACTCAAACCTGGAAAATGGATTTCGAAATATTAAAAGCATATTATAGGAGGAGAACAAATAACGCTAATTATTAGACATCAGGTCATATGTCAATAAAGTCCGATCAAATATCAACTACAGCACTAATTCTTCACAAGCACCAAAAATGCTCTATAGCATTTTTATATTCAAAAAAGGAAATTAATTCGTATTAATGTCTAAGCAGATATGCTTAAGTTATGGAAGTTTTATAAACTGTTTTCCGTATACAACCGGGAAGAAAGCGAAGTAAACCTACTGGAGCTGTTCGACCCGCAAACCAAAACTTGGAGAATGAAGACCGAAATATTAAGAATCAAAAAGTCGGAGGTCAGTTAATGAAAGCCTTTGAAAATAAATGTTGTGCTATTCGGGTACACTTCGAGTGGGGGAATCTTACGGATTTGAGTTATGATAGGCGGCGAAACAACAGGAATATTTGTAAAGGCTTTATTAGGAACAGGGAAAGGCTGAACCAATACAAGCACATTAAAAGGATTCTTAGAGAGGTGGAGAAATGGCTACAGGAGTGGGACAGAAACAAGAAATTGAGGTTCTTACCTCCACCAAATTTAGTACCGCCAATCTAACTTCCTTATTTTTTCTATTATCCCTACACACTTTCCACACTGGTAGCAGTATTTTACGATGTCTGCCATTGAAGTTTCTGAAGCTGAGACCATTTTTATATCTCCTTTAACATTTCGAGCACATTTTTTGGTTTTGCTCTGTTTTCTTTGATTTCGGGTTGTTTTGATTTGGGTTTTTGGACTTTTTGTTTTTTGATATGCCTCTATTGGCGGGGGCGTGTAATCTTGAATCCATTGTTTTAACAATTTTTTGTTGATAAGATTACCATAAAAACGTTCACTTTTCTAAGGAGCCGTTCTAGTGTGACCGTTAGTATTGGGTCTGTTCTAGGTTTTTTGAAACAGTTTTTTGGACTCTGGATGAGTGAATTTCCATATACCTGCTTGCGTACCTTCGGTAAACTTTACTTTCTTAACAATTTCTATTTTTCAATTCCACTTACGGTTTCTAGTAGGACTTGAAGTCTCCCTAGCGATAAATGTATAAAAGATTTCTCACTTTTCACAAATTAGTGAAAAGCAAAATTGAAAAGAACAAATAAAAATCCATGTTTATTTAACTTACGACTATTATATACGTGAACATTTTTACGGTAAATTTTATTAACGTACTGACTTGATTATTTTCTGGATTCGAAAACATTTGCCCCCGCTAATGAGACATAATTAAAATCACGGTAAAACTGGAAAACATCGATTTTGAGGAAAGGTTTCAAATCCATGAAGGAGGATAACGAAAATTATGGCAAGTCCAGAAAGTGAAGCCACAACCAGAAGAAGCGACAAGATTAATCTAACCAAAACCGATCAATCCTTCATAAAAAGATTGGAAAAATTACCCGGCGGAGAAGCCCTAAAATTATGCTATCAGTGCGGATCATGCATCTCCAGTTGCCCTGTGGCACAGTTTTTAAGCGAGTATAAACCGGCTCAGATTGTTAGAATAGCTGTTTACGGTTTAAAGGATGAATTATTCGCGAGCAGAAACATATGGCTATGTTCTACATGCTATGCCTGCCTCGAACGATGCCCGGAAGGGGTGAGACCAGCGGATATCATTAGATCCATCGCTAATCTTGCCTTCCAAGAGGGTATAGTACATATTGCGTTTAAAGAGTCTGCTAAGAATATTGTAAACACTGGTAGAATGTTTGAAGTGCCAGAAATTAGGAAAAAGAAAAGAGAGAAAGTGGGGTTGCCAAAGCTCCCGGAAGTAAACATTGACGAAGTTAGTAAGCTTCTGAAAAGCACCGGGTTAGAGGAACGTTTATCTAACACGAAAAAAGTCATTGGAACCTCCGAAGAGAAAGTAGAGGAGTAGTAATTAATAAAAAATTGGTGAGGTTGTAGGAGTGAAGTATGCGTTTTTCCCTGGATGTTTATCACCTTCGCGTATACCAAGTTATGAGCTTGCAACTAGAAAGATTGCGGAAAAATTGGGTATAGAGCTTGTGGATTTGGAGGGAGCAAACTGCTGTGGTTACTACCTTATGGCTTTAGACCATCTCTCCGCTATGGCCTTGGGTGTAAGAAATCTTTCCTTAGCTGAAAGCTTAGGATTAGACATTTTAACCATATGTACTGGTTGCTTTAGCACCCTAAAAGAAACAAATGACATCTTTAAGGAGAACACAGAGAAACGAGCCGAAGTAAATAAACTCATGAAAAGTATTGGAAGAGAATACAAGGGAAAAGTGGAGGTAAAACACTTAGCTAAAGTATTACTCGAGGATGTCGGAATAGAAAAAATTAGGGAGAGCATTGTACATCCACTTGAAGGATTAAAACTGGCTATTCACCCGGGATGCCACTTGGTTAGACCCTCGGATCATCTTCATTTCGCTAACCCTGAGGATCCGGACGTGTTAAGAGATTTAGTAAGGGTTACCGGCGCCGAGGTAATAGAGTATCCTGATGAAATGGCGTGTTGCGGATTTGTTATCTTTGGTGTAGATAGAGACGCCTCATTAAAGATAGCGGGAGATAAGCTAAGGGCAATAAAGTCTTCAGATGCAGACGCGATAATCACCTTCTGTGGTTTCTGCACCCTGATGTTTGACAGAAATCAACCAATAATTGAAAAGTTCCTCAGCGAGAAATACGATATTCCCGTTCTACTCTATCCACAGCTACTTGGATTAGCTCTAGGCCTTAAACCAGAGGAACTTGGGATTGATGAAAACAGAGTGAAACCAAAAATGGTTCTCGAAATGTTAAAGGAGGTATAGAAATGGTCTCAGCTTCAGAAACTTCAATGGCAGACATCGTAAAATACTGCTACCAATGCGGCAAAAGCGCAGGCGCCAAAAGCCCCTACGCGGCCAATGCGTCGGTGTCTGCCCAGTATCAGCCTTGAAAAACTTCAACCCCAGACTCATGATCCATGAACTCCTCTTAAACGGTCCCGATTGCTTGGTTAGAAGCGAAGACATCTACAGCTGTCTAACTTGCGACGCATGCTCGGCTGCGTGCCCAATGGATATAGAGTTTTCACGGTTCGTTAGAGGGGCAAGGGTGGAGAGCTTTAAGAGGGGAATATGTGGTGAGGAGGCTCATACGGGAATTCTTTCAACGATTACCAAAATTATGGCTGATTCAAAGTTAACTCCCAACATTCTTGGGGACTGGTTCCCTTCAAGACTTAAGATACAGGATAAGGATGAGTATGCCTATTTCGTGGGATGTCTACCTGTTTTCGACCGTGTTTTTGCGAATATAGGAGGAAAATATTCAGACACTGCTGTGGCAGCGGTAGCTATTCTCAATGAGCAAGGCATAACTCCCGCAGTGGTTAGGGATGGAAAATGTTGTGGACATGACCGATTATGGTCGGGAGATGTTGAAACATTTAGAAAATTGGCGGAACACAATCTCCAAGCTGTTGATCGGACAGAAGCCTCAACACTTATTACAACGTGTGCTGAGTGTTATAGAACATTTAAACTGGACTATCCTGAGTATTTTGGTAAGCTGCCTTTCGAAGTAGTACATATGTCTGAGTTTTTAGCGGACCAAATAGGTAAGGGGAAATTGGATTATCCGGTAACAGATGAGAAGAAGGTTACCTATCATGATCCATGTCGTCTTGGAAGGCAGACAAAGGTGTTTGATGCTCCTAGAACTGTTATTAAAAGTGTACCGGAACTGAGTTTTGTGGAGATGGAAAGAATCAGAGAGGATTCACTGTGCTGTGGTACAAGCAGTTTTCTATCATGTAATGATTATGCGAAGGCAATAAGAATGGACAGGATGAACGAAGCGGAAAGAACGGGGGCCGAGGTTCTTGTTACTACGTGCCCCAAGTGTCAGATACATTTCAATTGTTTAAAAACCGAGGTGCAGTTCAGTGATTCTAAAACGAAAAGATACAACTTTGAAATTACTGATTTGACTAAACTGGTGGCGCAATCTCTTAAACTGATTTAGAGGTATTGATATGGAGAAAAATAATGAGGAAATTGTTGGTTCCGTTTTGGTTATCGGTGGAGGAATAGCAGGAATACAAGCCTCCCTAGATTTAACAGATCTAGGCTATAAGGTCTACCTTGTAGAAAAATCTCCCAGTATTGGGGGTAGAATGGCTCAATTAGATAAAACATTCCCAACTAATGATTGTTCACTCTGTATTCTGGCTCCCAAGATGGTGGAAGTGGGACGAAACCCAAACGTTGAACTGCTAACATACTCCGAAGTAAAGAGTGTATCCGGTAAAGCAGGAAACTTCAAGGTACAGGTTTTACGCAAACCCCGATACGTAGACGAAACCAAGTGTAAAGCATGTGGAACCTGCAGTGAAAAATGCCCCAGAAAAGTAGATGACGAATACAACATGGGATTAGGGCAAATAAAGGCCATATACACGCCCTTTGCCCAGGCTGTGCCAAACACCTACGTTATAAATCCCGATGAGTGCATCTACTTCCAGCGGGGCAAGTGCCGTACCTGCGAGAAATTCTGCCCAGCGGGAGCAATAGACTTTGAACAGAAAGAGAGAATAGAGGAGATAAACGTAGGAGCTATTATCGTCGCAACAGGGTTTGACCAGTTCGACCTAACCCAGAAAAAGGAGTACGGGTATGGAAGGTTTCCCAACGCTATTTCAGCTCTCGAGTTTGAGAGGTTAATGTGCGCATCCGGTCCAACAGGGGGACACATAGTAAGACTTTCAGATCATAAAGAACCGGAAAAGATTGCTTGGATTCAGTGCGTAGGCTCCAGAGACACCAAGGTGAAGCCCTACTGCAGCAGTGTGTGCTGCATGTACGCAACAAAAGAAGCCATCATAACCAAGGAACACGATCCCAACATGGACTGCTACATCTTCTACATTGATATGAGAGCCTTCGGTAAGGGCTTTCAGGATTTCGTAAACCGGGCTCAGGAAGAATATCATGTTAAATACATTCGCGGGAAGGTCTCCCAGATCATTGAGGATCCGAAAACCAAGAATCTAAAGCTCCGCTTCGAAGACATGGAGAAAATGGAATTCGGAGAGATGGAAGTAGGACTGGTTGTCCTATCACCAGCCCTCGTTCCATCAAAGGGAACCAAAGAACTGGCAGAAATACTAGGACTAAACTTGGATGAAAACTGCTTTATAAAAGAAAAAGATGAGTTCTCACCAGTAGAAACTAACATTCCCGGCATCTATATTTGCGGATACGTTCAGGGACCAAAAGACATACCAGAATCTGTAGCTCAGGCTAGCGCGGCGGCAGCCAAAGCATCGGAGCTTCTCGCACCAGCGAGGGGAACACTCCTCAAAGGGAAGAAGAGAGTGCCTGAAAAGAAAATTAGCGAGGAACCCAGAATCGGAGTTATGATTTGCCACTGTGGAACCAACATAGGGGGATTCCTAGATTGTGAGAGCGTTGCAGAGTACGCAAAAACCCTTCCCGGGGTTGTCTATGCCGAAGATAACATGTACTCTTGCTCAAGCGATACTCAAGAGAAAATAAAACTACTCATTGCGGATTATGATCTCAACAGATTTGTTGTAGCCTCGTGCACCCCTAGAACCCATGAACCACTCTTCATGAAGACTTGTGAAGAAGCAGGACTAAACCCCTTCCTATTTGAGATGGCAAATATCCGAGACCAATGCAGTTGGGTTCATATGCGAGAATACGAAAAAGCAACCGAAAAGGCTAAGGATCTTGTCAGAATGGCGGTGGAGAAGGCAAGAATGCTTGAACCACTGTACTGTGAAACCGTGGAAGTTGAAAGATCAGCACTCGTTATAGGTGGCGGCATCGCAGGCATAAATGCAGCTCTAAGCATCGCTAAACAAGGATTCAAGGTAAATCTTATTGAAAAAGAAAAAGAATTAGGTGGCAAGCTAAGAAGCCTAGACACGCTTTTCTTATCAGGAAAAAAGGCTGAAGAGCTACTCCAAGAAAAAATCGACGAGATAAGTAGACAAGAAAATATAACAGTATACACGGGGGCAAAAGTGAAAGGCATAGAAGGATATATCGGAAACTTCAAAGTCACCATAGAAAATGAAGAAGGAGAGAAGGAAATCAAAGTAGGGGTCATAGTAGTAGCAGTTGGTGCAGAATCATTCAAACCTTTTGGAATGTACAACTACGGAAACAGCGATAGAATACTCACTCTTCTCGAACTGGAAGAAAAAATGAAAAAGGGTTCATTCGACCCGGGAAAGAACATAGTCTTCGTCCAGTGCGTTGGTTCCCGGGAACCCGAAGGAAGAACATACTGTTCAAGAGTGTGCTGCTCAACCTCAATTAAACAAGCCCTCAAACTCAAAGAACACGACCCCGAAAGAAACATATTCATACTATACAGAGACATTGTAACACCGGGAAAAGAATACGAAGACTATTACCGTAAGGCTATGGAAAAAGGCATACTGTTCATTCGTTACTTAGAAGACCAGAAACCAGAAGTCACACTGTCAAAAGAAGGAAAACCAATAGTTGAAGTTTATGATCCTCTCTTACAAAAAATTGTGGAAATAGACGCAGACAACATTGTCCTAGCCACACCAATGGTGCCCATAGAAGACAACGAAGAATTATCCTCAATGCTAAAGGTACCCCTAAGTCAGCACGGCTTCTTCTTAGAAGCGCATGTAAAGCTTAGACCCCTAGACTTCGCAACAGACGGAATATTCCTATGCGGAGCCGCAAGCACCCCATCCACCATACCAGAGGCAATCGATCAAGCAGAGGGAGCTGCATCCAGAGCATCAACAATACTGGCAAAGGGCGAGGTCGAAACAGTAGGCATATCCTCAGTAGTAGATGAAGAACTCTGTATAGGTTGTGGCCGCTGCGCCGCTGTCTGTCCCTACAATGCGATACAGATGATAACCTGTGAAGAGCAACTAGGAGAAATGAAAATACAAACCAGAAAAGCACAAGTTATAGAAGCAGTGTGTAAGGGATGCGGGACCTGCGTATCTGAGTGCGGCACAAACGCCATAAATCAAAAACGCTTCGAGAGGAGACAGATACTCAAAATGATTGAAAGCGTCATACAATAAATAAGAGGTGGCCATTTTGGCAAAAAAAGAAAAAGAAGATTTTGAGCCAAAAATAGTTGCGTTCTGCTGTAACTGGTGTTCCTATGCGGGCGCGGATTTAGCTGGTGTTAGCCGATTTCAGTATCCTCCCACAATAAGGATAATTAAGGTTATGTGTTCTGGCAGAATCGAACCTATTTTCATACTTAAGGCGTTTGAAGCGGGTGCAGATGGGGTACTGGTTTCAGGCTGCCACATTGGAGACTGTCATTACATTGATGGAAATAAGAGCGCAGAGAAGAGGGTTAAAGCAACCTCAGAAATATTGGATCTAATTGGCTTAGGTTCAAATAGACTTAGGCTAGAGTGGATTTCTGCCTCGGAGGGTATGAAGTTTAGTGAAGTTATTAAAAGTTTCACAGAACAGATTAAGGACCTTGGTCCGAGCCCTCTTCGCAAAAACTAAGAGGTAACAGACTTGCCCTATCACCATAAGACTGTTGACGCTAAGTTTATTAAACTAATAACTTGATTGGTGTCACGAAGAATTTGATGCTTGCCCCCCCTAATCCGAGAATAAGCATACGCTTACAAATTTGAAAAAAGCACAATGGTGCTGATAAAATGAGTAAAAAGATTGAGTTGAACGAGGAAGAACAAAGCCTCGTAAAAGAAATAATGGAAGAATTGGGCTTGAAAGGCGGCAAGGACAAGCGACTGGTATCAACCATTGGCAAAAGATTAAACTTCAACAGGCAAAGGATGATGGTTGCTATCAAAAGAGCCATAATTGGAAAGGAAACGCATGAATAGCCCAATTCAATAATTGGAGGTGGTTACCACAGTGAGTAATAATGAGAAAACTGCATCGGAACCTGCTATCGGTGTCTACGTCTGCGAGTGAGGCGTTAACATAGGTGGCGTCGTTGACTGTGAAGCGGTGGCGGAATTTGCGAGTAAACTTCCGAATGTAAAAACATCGAAAACCTACTCGTTCTTCTGCTCAGACCCGGGACAGAATATAATAAAAGAAGACATAGAAAAGCTCGGGATAAACAGAGTTGTTGTGGCATCATGTACCCCTAAGACTCATGAACCAACCTATAGAACACTCTTGCAAAGTGCTGGAATTAGCCCCTACTATTTCCAAATGGTGAATATCCGAGAACATTGCTCATGGGTACATTACAATAATCCTGAGGCAGCCACGGAGAAGGCAAAATATTTGGTAGCCGCGGGAGTAGCTAGAGCACGCCTATTGGAGGATGTGCCTCAGCGAACCGTAAAAGTGGAACCCGCGGTTATGGTGGTAGGAGCTGGTATTGCGGGAATAAGCGCAGCAATCACGGTTGCCAATCATGGACTTAAGGTCTATCTTGTGGAGAGAAAGCCCACCATTGGTGGATTGATGGCTCAACTTGATAGAACATTTGCTACAGACGATTGTGCAATCTGAATATTGGCTCCAAAAATGGTTGAAGCCGCTAAACACCCAAACATTGAACTACTGACCTACACCGAGGTAAAGGATTTGAAGGGGAGCCCTGGCGACTTCACAGTAACTCTACTAAAGAAACCAAGATATGTGGATGAGAGCAAGTGTACGGGATGTGGCGCATGCTCCGAGAAATGCCCCGTAGAAGTTCCCGACGAATTTAACAATGGACTCGGAACAAGAAAAGCCATATACATACCGTTTTCCCAAGCAGTGCCAAAGCTGGCTCTAATATCCATGGAGGACTGCACTCAGTGCAAATCTTGCGAACGACAATGTCTAGCTGGAGCTATTGACTACGAACAGAAACCGGAAGAATTTGAAGTAAAGGTAGGTGCAATTATAGTAGCAACAGGAGTAGATATGTACGACGCGAGTGAACGGGGAGACTATGGTTACGGAGTCTACGAAAATGTTATCACACAAATGGAACTGGAGCGTATGTTAAGTCCTACGGGACCCACATTTGGGCACATTTACCGGATTTCTGACAGAAAGGTGCCAAAGCGAATCGCAATGATTCAGTGTGTAGGGTCGAGAGACGTGAAAACCAACCCCTACTGCTCCGAAGTCTGCTGCATGGTAGCGATGAAGAATGCCAAACTGATAAAACAACACGATCCCGATACCGCGGTAACCATATACTACATGGATATGAGAGCAGTGGACGAAGGACATGAAGAATACTACACGGGAGTCAGAGGGCACGGAGTGAACTTCATAAGAGGCAATGTAGCAAAAGTTAGGGAAGACCCAGAAACTAAGAATCTATTACTCAGAGTTGAGGACACACTAACCGGCGAGATAAAAAGGGTTGAAGTTGACTTATTGGTTCTTTCAACCGCAGTAATACCATCAAAAGCAGGAACAGAGCTCGGAGCAATTCTGGGCATCGACAAAGCAGCGAGTGGCTTTCTGAAGCCAATACACACCGGACTTAGTCCACAAGAAACAAAAACGCGCGCAATTTACATATGTGGCATAGCACAAGGACCAAAGGACATATCCTACTCGGTTTCTTCAGCTAAGGCTGCGGCATCAGCTGCTACAGCATGGTGTCTGGCGGGAGAAGCAACACTGGAGCTGATAACTCCGGTGGTTGAGGAGGAACTCTGCGTTGGTTGTAAGAGATGCGAAAGAAACTGTCCCTTCGGAGCCATTAGAGTGATTGACGGCATCGCAAAAGTGGATGAAACGAGTTGTAAGGGTTGTGGAATCTGTGTTGCTTCATGTCCTGCACACGCCTTGGATCTCAGATATTATCGAGATGACCAGTTAAAGGAAGAGGTAGCAGCGATTGTAAAATCTTAGAGTCCTTATGCCTTATGATTCCATCAGCAAAAGCCCTAGACTGATGGATGAGAGCTCTGGTAAGCAACCAGAAGGACGAGATACAATTATTTAATAAATGGAGTTGAAAGTTGGAGGAAAAGATTTGACATTTCAGATAGTGATGTTTGCGTGTTGGAAGTGAGGTTACGGAGTAGCAGATTTGACAGGGGTTTCTAGGATTGCGTATGACACTGCGATTAGAATTGTGCGTTTGAGATGCACCGGGCGAGTAGACAGCACACTACTGCTTGAGGCTATTCGCTATGGTGCGGACGGTGTTATGGTTGTAGGATGACACGTCGGTGAATGCGACTTTGAGTCGGGAAACATTATGGCGGAAAGACACGTCAACTTCGTGAAAAGAATATTAGAAAGACGGGGACTCGGTGGAGATCGAGTGAACATGTACAATTGTTCAGCCGCCGAAATTGGTCGATTCAAAGAATCTGTGCAAGACATGATGAGAAAACTTGAGAAACTTGGACCGAATCCCATACGCGAAGAAGAACAGGTAACAGCTACCCCCGAGTGATCCCGAACCATTAAATCTTGAAGGGTTCGGGGGACAATCCTCATAAGCGGAGGATTGGGTAACTGATAGAATGTTGTTTGAACGGAGGTCGCACTATTGGTAAAGAATTTGAAGGAAGAACTGGATGCGACACTAGAAGCAGTAAATAGTTTCAGGGTACGCGCTTGGTTCGAAGGAGAAAAAGAAATCCTTGAATGCGGAAAATTTACACGTGAGGAATGGGAAAAAATTTTAGATTTTTTTATAGATGATGAAACAGAACGAAGAAAAGTTCTGATAACTTTAAAAAAATTGAAGAATGCAACTTTAGCCCAGCTGGAACAGGAATTGGGAATATCAAATTTTAATATTAGAAAGCATCTCCGACTTTTAGAGTACGAAGGTTTGGTTGAAAGAAGTGGTAAGGACACTGATGGCGCCGAAACGGTTTATAAGCCTATTTTAAAGTCGGAGTTATCAAGAACCCCCTATGAAAAAATCAAATTTATTGTGGATGAAAAACTCTGCGTGGACTGCGGCGCTTGTTTGAGTTACTGTCCAACTAACGCAATAACGATTGTAGACGAAGCCCCCGTAATTGATGAAGACAAGTGCATAGGATGTGGAATATGTAACATTGTAGCCTGTCCCCGCACGTTCCTTTATTTAGACCTTATAAGAGATCATGTAAAAGGGGAGCCCTCTAACCTTGGGGAAGAACCGATAGCAGCTTATAAGAATGCGTTCACCGCTCAAACAAAAAAAGAAGAAATTAAAAAAGTTTGTCAAGATGGGGGTATAGTTACTTCTCTTGCAAGTTACCTTTTTGATCATAACTTAATCGATGGGGTATTGGCGGTTAAAAAGACTGGAGAAAATTGGATTACAGAACCAGTGGTTATTACTAATAAAGAGGAGTTACTTGGGACAGCGGGTACAAAGTATGTGATTACTCCTACACTGGTTGGACTGGAAAAAGCCAAGAAAATGGGTCTTAAAAAAATTGCTGTGATTGGGACGCCTTGCCAAATTCAAGCGGTTAGAAAGTCTCAAGTATTTTCGGATGGTTTCCAGGAACTTATGGGGGATGTTGCTTATATAATAGGTATATTCTGTATGGAAAACTTTGCCTACCAGAATATGAAGAAAATTTCTGAGGAGTACTGCAAAGTGAACTTGGAAAACGCCCGCAAAATGGATATTAATAAGGGACAATTCTCAGTACACAGCAAAACAGGTGAAAGTACATCAGTGCCGATTAAAGAAGTAACAAGCCTAGCCAGAGATGCTTGCCATGTATGTCCAGACCTTACAAACGAGCTGGCAGACATATCAGTCGGCTCCATAGGATCAGGACCCGGCTGGTCAACAGTCCTTGTTAGAACAGAAAAAGGGAAGGAGCTTTTCCAAAAGGCTCAAGAGGAAGGATACCTTACCTCAAAACCTCTAGATGAAGCAGAAACAGGGTTACCACTACTTATAAAACTGGCAAAAGGAAAAAGGAAAAGAAACTTGGAAAAATTAGATTCCAAAAGAGAAGAAGGAAAATATGCGACCTTTTTCTAAACTCTATTTTATGCTAAGATTGGTTGATTTAGATTGTTTACTTTAATTCTAGTTCAAATTCGCAGAGTTCATTGCCCATAGCTATACATTTTGTTTCCCTGGCAGACCAGTCCTTCTTTGTAGCTACTTTAAGAATCCCTGCCAGACCACCAGCAATAAAAGTGCATACCGGATGATCCGAACGACCATAGGATAAAGCAACCGTGGAGATACCAGCGATTTTCAATTTTCCCCCATCAATGCTTCCTTCGGTTGATAACAGTCTACCCCAGCCCGCAGCAGTATTATATTTTAACACTTCTAGGAACAATTTTTCATCGCTAATCTGGAGCCCAGATTCTACTAAACGGGCCGCCCCTACACCCACCTTCCGCCCTAAATCAAAGAGTATTTCCTGATTTTTTTCGTGGCCGAAAAGTTTTTCTACGCTGTCAAGAAATATTGTTAAAGTCTGGATTGGCGTGATGATGTGATTCCAGCCAAGCACTGAAATTTGCCCCCACTCGTTAAACGACATACTTTCTTTTAATTCGTCAAAAGAGGGGTATAAGGGAAATAGTGTGATAAAGTTATCACTTGAAAAATGGTACGCAACTCTTTGATTCAAAATTTTGTGCGCTTCTTTCAGTAGGGGAGTTTTTGAAACGTAAACGTAGGTATGTTTTTGGTCATAAATTGTTTCCAGACTAAAGTTCATCGCGTAGTCAACAATGTGATTTAAGGTATTAGTTACTGTGGATTCGTGGACGTCGCGATTTGCTGTTCCCAAGAAAATATAGCCTTCCCTTTTAGCGTCAAGGACTAGTCTTCTAATCATCTTTAACACTGTTCTTGAATCAAAGTCAATAATTGAAGAACTAATATTCGTATAGGTAACAAGTATCAGGGTATCTGGAAAATCTTGTCTAATTCGATTTTTTACATCATTAATTTCATATACTATTCTATTTGGATCATTTGCAATCTCCCTAACACTTTTCAGAACGTTATAGCTTGTGTTTATTCTATTTTCGCTTGAGACTAAACTCAAGAAATGAAACCTGCCCTCAGTCACAGCTTTTTGAAAAACTTCATTTTTTCCATGAGAGTAATTCTTTTCAACCTGTTTTTGAATAATGTTGAAGGGCAAATTGGTATGCACAGAAATAACCGCTCCACCCTTTTCCAAAAAATTCAGTGCAAATAAGGCTGCAAGCCTATCAGCATCATTCATTGAAAAGGAGTCGGATACCATCAACATTGACAAACCGTTATACAAGCGCCCTAAGGTTTTATCAATATAATCAATTCCAGCTTCACGGATCTTCAACACTAATCCCTTCTCTCATGTTAGTATAAAATATAGAAATATAAATGTTATTTTAAACACTTAAATAGAGAAGAAAGATAGAACATCGATTTTTTAGACTTCTATTTTTCAACTATAGCTTCAAATTCACATAGCTCGTCGCCCATAGCTATACATTTAGTTTCTTCACAAGTCCACATTCTTCCAGTAACCACTTCTAATATACCTGGAAAAACCCCTTCCCCTACCACACAAACCTTGTGTCCGGATTCCCCGTAGTTGTGGGCTAGTGTGGAGAAAAATGATAGCTTCATTTTGCCAGATTCTAGGTTCCCTTCTTTTTTAATTAATTTTCCCCACCCTCGGATTGTTAGATAGTTGAATGACCTTTTTAGTAACTCATCCCCTTCCAAACCATATTTGGATCTAAAAAGGTTTGTAACCTCTAAGCCTACCAATCTGCCGAAATTTTTCATAAATTCACAGTATTCTTCTATTGCTAAACTTTTTTCAAGTTCCTTAAATAATAATGTGAAAGTTTCGAGAGGTGTAATTAAATATTCCACGTTATTAATTGAAACCGTACCATCTTCACTATATGTAATATTTCTCTTTAAATCGTTAAAAATTAGGGTTTGGGAAGTAATCTTCTGGAAGTTAGTACCAGACAATACATAAGTGCATCTTTGTTGTAATTTTGCCATATCTGGCTCTAAAACTGGAGATTTTAATACCTGCATATACGGTTGTTTTACCCCTCCCCTCTCTTCGGAAGCAAGTTCTAATACAAAATCCGACAAATGTATTAGAGTGCTTATTGTTTGTGAATCGTGTATGTCACGGTTAACTAGACCGATAATAATGTCTCCTTTTTGCTTCATTTTTGTAGTCAGTTTTCTATACATTTTCAGAACAGTTTCTGGTCCAAAATCAATAATAGATGAACTAAAGTTATGGTATGAAATCATAACTGGAATTTCTGGAAAATTCTTTTTGATTTTATCTCTCAAGAAACTAATTTCATACAGGATTTTATTCGGGTCATTATCAATACTAATCATGCTTCTAAAAATGTTTTCACCAAGTTGAAATTTTTCCTTACCAACCGTATCAATATAGTAGCCCCTATACTCCTCTAGACCATTCATAATTATTGGAATGTCTTCATTCGTAAACCTAGTCCTAATATCATCAAATAGCATAGAGGAGGGTAAACTCGTGCTTACAATAACACTGCCTCCACCTTGTTTAAAAAAATTCAAGTTAATTAGAGCGGAGAGACTTATCGTATCATTTAGAGTAAAAGAATCACATACAAGCAACATGGAGGCAACTTCATCTAGAATACCCAGAGAGCCATCAATAAAATCTATTAAAGTTTTTTTTATCTTCAAACCTATCAGCCATTAACAAGTTTTAATACAATAAGGAAATTCCTATCTTACACAGATTCTAACTCAAATTCACATCGTCTGTTCCCACGGGAAACGCATTCGTTTTCTTTAAAAGTCCAGTTCAGTGAGGTAAGTTCTTCTAATACGCCCTTTAGAATACTTCCTTCTATTATGCAGACTGGAAGGTCGGATTTTCCATAATTAGTGGCAAATCTAGAGAAACCTTCCACTCTTATCCTTCTAGTTTTAGTATCTCCTTCTAAAACGTTAAATTTGCCCCAGCCAGTAATCGAGAGGTGGTTTACAACAGCTTTAAAGACTTCATCAGATGTTAGTTTAAATTGGGAGGATAACGCTTTTGCAATTTGTGAGCCTAACGCTTTCCCTACTCTTTCAATCATTTTACTGTATTTGCTTTTACCAAATTTTTTTTCGATCTCTTTTAAAAGATTCACGAAAGTATGCATTTCAGAAATAATGTAATTTGTGCCATATACAGTGACCTCTCCTCTCTCAAAATAAGAAATATTTTCCCTTAACTCTTCAAACCTAGTGGGGAGAGAAGGAATCGTATAAAAATTATCTTCAGAAATTTCATAAGCAAATTTTTTACAAAGTTTTTTCTCCACATCCTTTAAAAATGGGGTTCTATTTACAGACACGTAGGGTTGCCTCTTACCTCCAAGGATGCCCACACCAAACTCAAGTACATAATCAGCGAAGTGAGTAAACGAATTAGTTACATTCTGCTCTTGCATTTCCCGGTTCAAGATGCCAAGAAAGAAATCCCGCTCCCGCTTAACATTCAATATCAGTTTTCTAATCATACTTAGTACCTCTTTTAGCTTAAAACCCAAAATTAGGGAACTGATATCTGAAAGTAAAATTAGAACAGGAATATCTGAACAGCTTTTTTTGATTTGATTCTTTGCATTTATAATTTCATAAGTCATTATATTGAGATCATTTGCAATCGACTTTATAAACATTGATCGGTTGCTATCTACAATATTAGTGTCTTCAAAAACAATATTCAGATAGTACAGTCTACCCTTATTTATAGCCTCTTGGAGAATAAACCTTTTTTCTGGTGAATCAAAAAATAAAGTTTCATTTATTGCTAAAAAGAAAGGCAGATTTTCATTAATTAGAACACATCCCCCACCCTTTTCCAAAATATTCAATGCTATAAAATTGGCAAGTCTCTGAGCATCATTTGCGGTGGCTGAGTCCGTTGAAAACATTATGGGTAGACCTCTATAGAAAGGACCTAACGAACGGTCTACAAACTCTACCCCTGTACCTTGAAATTTCACTTCTACATCCCCTTAAAAATTAATAAAAATAAATGGATATAAGGTTAATTCTCATTTAAACTATACTTGGGTTAATTCAAACAAGCAGTACTCATCACCCATAGCCATACACATAGTCTCTTTAATATTCCATTCTTTCCCAGTAATTTCTTGAACAACTCCCAGCAAACCTCCCTCAATCAAAACATCAACGGGCTTATCTGATTTGCCCCACACTTCAGCTAAAGAAGAATGAACCCGGATTTTAAGACTACCAGACCCGAGGCTTCCTTCAGTGCTTAACAATTTACCGTAGCCTCTAGCTCCTACATACTTGAGGGTTGAAAGTAAGAGATTATCCCCCTTAAGATGGAATTCCGATTCAACATTTTTAACATTTCTAGCACCAAAATCTACACCTACTTCTAAAACAATTTTTCTATACAACTCATAATCAAGACTTTTTTCAAAAGCTTTAAGAATATTTATTACAAAAAGGATAGGAAGTACAAGGTGTTTAATTCCTAGAATTGAAACCTCTCCTTTCTGATAAAAAACTTGCCCATCTTCTAATTCATCTAGATAAAAAGATATGGGCGAAAATGTTTCAAACTTATTGCCGGAAATGTGATATGCAAGTTTTTTGTGCAAGATTCTTTTCACGAATCCAACTAACGGTGTCTTGGTAACCTGTAAATATGGGTGTGGTGAATCGCCAGAGTCTAATCCAAGCTCCATAGTATAACTTGAAAGGTGTTTCAAAATATTCGTAATTTCCGGTACGTGAATATCCCTATTCACCACCCCAACGAATATATTGCCCTCTTGTTTTATTTTTGCTATCATTTTTCTTAACATATTCAAAACAATTTTAGAATCAAAATCAACTATGGTAGAACTAATATTATGATACAATACGATAACTTTACTATCTGGAAAGTTTATCTTCATTCTATCTATTACTTGAGTGACTTCATACAATATTCTCTCGACATCATTTCTAACAAGTATTACACCGGTAATATCTTCACTAAATTTATTCGATACCAGATCTAAAAAAGTGAAGCGACCTTCATCCATAGCTTTTACTAAAAGAGGAAACTTTTCGGGCAGAAAAGAGTGTTTAAATTTTTTAGAAGCTAAAAAATAGGGTTCGTCAGTTTGAATTGCTACACAAGACAGGCCCTGATCTATTAGGTTGAAAGTAACTAACATACTAAGTAGCATTGCATCATTTAATGTAGATGAGTCGGCGGTAAAAAGTAGTACTTGCCCCCCCAAGAGTTTACCCAGAGAAAAATCTATAACGGGTACCCTCGTTTCTAGTTCCAAATCCTTCACCCCTTGAAATATTTAAGTAATTGTTTAAAATAAAATATCAATGAGGCAGGAAAACAATCATACATATTTTTAAGGTATTTAGATTTTTAAACTGCTAGCTTTTTAACTTGACCCTTTTATTTATAATATTTCCTTCGTTATCTTCAAGAGATAATTGGAAGCTTTGAACATTTTTTTCGCGTGGTTTATAGTTTAATTCCACTTCTTTTCCTACTGGCAATTTTTTAATTCCTAACATGTAAGACGCTGTTTCGAATAGCTCCTCTTTTATTCCCACAACCTTTATGGTTACCCCTTTAAGCTCTTGCTTTGTGTTATTCGTTACATGCATACTCAGTTTATTTTTATCTTTTTGTGTCACAAGCACCTCTATTGCTTGTGGTGGAATCTTTCCTAGTATTATTCCCTTGGCTTTTGATTCCTCAAAGAGTCCCTCATCTCCAGTCGGCGGTAATATTATGTTTATTGGTATCTGAAATTTGATGGTTTCACCAGTAACCTTAGTACATGTGACATCTAGGTACCAGTAGGAATAGGCTCCAAATGTTTGGGACCAGTGGGTTCTTTCGGTGGGCTCCCAGAAATAGTTGTAACTATGTTCGGCATACTGTGGTATTCTAACAGATAGATAACCTCGGGTGGGACTTTTTTCTTCAACCGTTGTTAAAATCTCGGGAGGATTCTTTTTAATGTGCACACATACCTTTGCATACTTTGGACAGGCACAATTGATGTTCGTGTCGTGAACCAGATCCACGGTTAGGAGCTTCAGCCCCTCAGTTTTGTAATCAAGTTTAATTACCTCACCCGGTAGCACCGAGTCTTTTTCTATGCTGAAGCTCATTCCCTTAATTATGAGTGAAACAGGATTTGGTTCGAACCTTTGCTCGGATCTTATCTTTATTGGTCTTTCCGCAACAATTTTGAATTCTTCACCGTGTCTATCTGGTCTGCCAACTGATAGAGTTGCTTTAATAATATAGTGAATGTTTTTTCGTATAAGAGTGGGAACAGCTCTTCTACTTATAGGGAGTTCACGTTCTCTAATGTAAGTACCGTTTTCCAGAAATCCCTCACAGAATATTTCACTTGTTGCTAATGGAAGTTCATTTCCGCAAGGTAAGTTAGTGAGAAGTGTTAAACCACCCCACCAAACCTTGGTATCCTCTGCAAAGTCAAACTTTGACACGGTTCTTACAGAAGAACCAGCCGCTGCAGCATCCTTTGCACGCAACTCTATTGACATTGGTAATCTATCCTAAAAAGTGTATTATTAAGTCTCGGCATGAGCTCTAACCACAAGGTCGGCAAACATAGACATGTCAGCCAGCAGTGTATCAATTTTCTCCTGCGCACTCTTGTCTAGCTCTTGGGTTTTCATTATTAAAACCGCTAATATAAATTTGAACACATGTAAGGAGATCTCTTTGTCTCCTTCCAGTCCCCGTCCACTGAATTCTGCAGAATCAGACATGAAGAAGTTTTCTCTCAAATTGTTGCATGCACTTATAAAGTCTCTCAGGTCGCCTCTCAGCTGCAGCCCAGTACTAACTCCTTGAACATTATGTACAATCACATTACCCGCAGTGTCACTGATAATGATCCTGGCCGGGATTTCACCAAGTTGTTTCTGGGCAGTCTCCACATGTTTTTCAAGAGACTCATAACTTGCAACCAGTATGTCTCTAAATATTTCGGCAAGCCTCTCCTGCTCATAAATCGAGGTAACATGGAATACAGGATTCCATTCAGAGAACAGATCCATGAATATACCCTTAGCCTTTTCAAGATTCGTGTCAAGAAGCTCCTTCATATAGTCTTGTAAGTCGTACTTGTGGAAGAAAATGTGCACCGCAGGTTTAATTTTATTCTTCTTAAAAAGGTCAATTATTCCGGTAAAGTACTTCTTTGCCTCATCAAAACTATCAGGCTCGTGAAGATCCACAACCGGAATCAGCACATCGGTTCCTGAAAACACCTTAGGGTCACTCATGTAGGATTCTCTGTATTGTTCCTGACCTCCGAAATCAAATATTGAAACTTCCAAGCCTAGGAAAGGGTGCCTTCTTATCTCATACATGATAGTTGGAGCGGCTCCCTTAGTTTGTTCCGGCCTTTTACCAGCAAACGTAGTCATATATATCGAGGTCTTGCCACATCCTGACAACCCTACTAGCGAGATTTTCATAGTTTTTTCCTCCGCACCACAATTAAATCATATTAATATTTAACATTTATTCCTCCGTTTTTTTACCTTCAATTTCTTTAACACTAAACTTTTGAGATAAAATTGTCCCCTGCCTGTCGGAAATGGTTAACAGGTATTCTTTATCGTCTTTGGTTCGCGGATAGGCAAATTCAAGTTCCTCAAAGGGATACCATCTTTCAATGTCCGTCTCCCAAGCATTAGTCTCAAATAGATCCTCCAAGTGGGCAATTCTTATTTTCATATTGTTTATGGTTTTTCCTGAATTATTGGCTAAAGTTAACTGAAGCATGGTATTGCCATCGACGAAGCGAGCCTCTGACACCTTGAGCAGTTTACGAAGTGCTCTTTCAGCTATACCCTCCTTTTCTTTAGTTTTTTCTTCAGCCAAAGGTATCGCTCCCACTCTTTTTACAGGTTCCGGAACTCCCGCAGTTGTTGGGACGTATTTCAAAACATAGGTATGGCGCCTTCTTTCAGTATACATTTGTACCTTCTTCAGCCTTGCAAGATTCAAGACTTTTTGGAGACCTTCCCGGTCTAAAGGCTCCAAAACTACATAACCGTTTTCCATGGCGTCTTCAAGAAGTTCAAACGCTTCACCTGTGCGAACCAGTATTGTCGAGTATCCTTCAGCGGATCCCACGCTACCAACGGATACGTCTGCTTGTTCTGAGGTAAGATCCCGACAGTAGTGACAGCTTGTTGAACGATACTTATCCAGATTTTTAACAGGCCAAGCCCCGGTCTTGTCACCGTTATAATTTATGGTGAATTTGCCCCCTGCGATGCCCATTTTATTAATGGATTTCAAGGATATACCTTGTTCCTGCTCAAAGAACTCTCTAAGTCCCTCGTAAGAGAAAGAGTCCATACAAAACAATCCCACTTTTAGAATCTTTGCTTTCATAAATAAGTGTAGTGTACCAAAGGGTTGGCTCTGCATCTTAGCGACCGCATCTATATTACAGGGCGTTCCCACAAAAGCAATAGAACGATAACCCTTATCTATCGCCTCTACCAGGGCTTCCACAGTTTTGCTATGTGAGTAAACACTACCAGAAGATTTCAAAAGCTCCTCAGAACTAGTAACTATTTTTGCGACCGGCTTCCAAGGCTCCTCTTCGCTTTTCATTGTCACAATTGCTGCATCGATTAAACCAGTATCCATAGCATACATTAATATAGCGGTTACAATTCCTCCGTCCTGACCCTTCACCTTATCCGAAGCGGCTTTACCGATAAAAGCTGCAACGTGGTCACCGATTAGGGATTTTATTGAAGTTATTGTACGCGGGCAAGCGCGATAGCATATCCCACAGGCCGTGCATTTTCCCACCAGTTTTGGTGTCTCGTCCTCCATAACTAGTGCTTTTTCGGGGCAAATCGAGACGCAGGTGCTGCAGGCGGTACAGACTCCGCTTCTTACTACTTCTTGGTTTAGGCGTGTAAAATTTTCCAGTTTTTTTACCTTAAGAAGTCTTTCGGGGAATGTGTAGCTTACGTAGCGTTTTTCCTCCTCGTTTAACATGTCTTTCTCTCCTTTCGCTCGTTTTCTGTGATTTTAAACGTAAACCTGGTCTTCTAACAATCTATTGAATTAAGATTATTTCCCTTCTTTCTAGATTTATAGTTGGAATTATACTATCGCCAAGTATATAAATTTTTTAGAAGAACCAGACTTACGCCGTAAAATTATTTTAATCCCTATATAACACATTTTTTACGCATTTAATACCTTTTCGATTGTGCAAAAAAATGAAAAAATAGTTAATATAAGACTGAAATCGTCCATAATTTTACAATTTTTTACTTTTTTAGATAAGGGTTAACAGCTACTCTTCCTTGGAAGGCCAAGCGAAAACAGCCACCATAACACAGATAAGGAAAGGAGACGATAGCCATAAAATCCTTGAAAAAGATTCATCAGAAAAATTAATTATCACCGGCAGGACCAGTGGGGTTACCAGCGGACTTTGAACGTATACTTTCTGAGCATCCGAAAACGTCTGATACCCCTCCGAATCTATTGCACTAGCATAAAACACCACACTACGATTATTAAAAAAGGAAGAGTTAATAACCATACTAATAACCACATTAAAGTTCCCAGGTGGGAAAAATGTTGAATTAACCATCACTTTATGATAATCAGTAACCACTACTTCTAACCAGGCTATTCCCTGAGGATCACTAGCATAAACCTGTATTGTAAACTGCTCCCCCGGACTAATTTTTGTAGGAGCCTCTAAAACAAAAGTTGAAGGTTGATCTATTGATGCCCCCACTTCTAAAACAGTATTATTATGTAGAAAGTTGGGCTTTGAAACCGTAATACTATAATTTCCGGTCTGTGGAGCTGGAATCCTTATGCTACCATCGGACTCGGTGAGATAGGTGTGATAATAGTTTGTTCCATTAATGCAAACCAAGGCTCCGCCTACGGGAGCTCCCTCACCGCTCTTAACCTTGATCTGCATTATTTGCCCAGGAATCGGCGTAGATTCAGGAAGAATAATACTCAAATTTTGGGGAGTATTTGTCCAAATCGGAAGCTCCGGGTCCCCAAGAAGTATGTATACTAAAAACTCTTGTCGATATACATAGCTCGTCGCCATTCTCAGTAAACCAACTTCCTGAAAGTACTGATGCTTACTCTCGTATAACGCATATCCCGGACGCTGAGAAAACAAGCCGTCATCAGTATGGAGAAGTATCTGGAAGAACAAAGCGTCTAAAAGAGAATCTGACAGATCATCAATGGTGTCTCCACCAAAGCTCGTTCTAGTCGCTCCAATGTATGATATCGCTCCACCATTTGGATTTTTTAGCATGGCTTCACCTATACAATCTCTATCGTCCAGACGCAGAGTTGAACAAGCCGAAGCAAACACTAACGGCAACTCATATTCATTGGACAGACCATAAGCATCCGAAGTACTGAAGTAGGAAACCCCGCTCTTAGACACTGTAACAGTGGAGTATGATCCATGGGAGCAAAAATTAACTATGGCACACCCCTCGTTTATTGCATTAACAAAGTTGCCCCGCGTTAAATTATTATAAGTTATATTAGAACCCCAAAATAAATAAATAAAATTCATGTTTAATTTGGGAGGGATAACATTTTCACCTATGTAGTGCTTGATTCTCCACCCTTGAATATCAAGATCTTGATCTATTTCACCACCCGCAAAAACAGCTGTTCGCATCCAGTCCCCTACCCATGCTTCTATATCTCTCTCGTAGGTGAGTGTCTTGTTTATCATATATTCCAGTTCAGTCTCATTTGAGGCAGGCAGTCTCCCAACATATAGTTCTGGAATCCAATCTATTTCTCCGAACTCTCCATAACGCCCGTTTCCATTATTGTCAAAACATCCGTCCAGAGCGGCGTAGTAATAGTCGCTGGGAACATACTCGAATCCAGTCCAAAAGTTTCTTATGGGAATTTCATTCGTATCTCCGGCTAATAGAAGCCAACTAATATTCCACTGATTATATGCGTATATTAGAAAGTTACGTATTTGTTCGGATTCATCTTTTCCAGGATAGTTTTCGTAAATATACGTTGTGTTGAATATGGCGGTGGGTATTCCTTTCTGCGTTTTCCATTCCGCAAATTGTATTAGATTAGTGTTATTGGTCCAGTTGTCTGGTGCTATTATTATATATTGTGTGGTGTTTGTAGTCAGTATAACTGGTGTTGGAACATTTTGTATTCGTGTTGCTTGTTGATTATGGGAAATAACCATTGGAACCCAAGAGTTAGGAGTAGGTAGAAGTAGTAAGGAGACAGCCATTGTTAGCAGAAATATTAGAAGACCGAGTTTTACGAGTGAAATCCTCAAGGTAACCACTCTAGTTTTTCTAAAAATAGTATAGTATCATAGTCAATTTAATTTTGCGTTACGACCATTTTATAAAAAATTAGATAGAATTCCAGAAAGGATATCGTGCTTGGGTCTCTTGATTAGACCTTAGGCGTAATTAATACTTCCGGATTTTTTTCCGTTTTCAAGCGTCTTTTATCACAGTTTTTGCATTTTTCGGTAGTATTTCTGAAGGATTTTATACTTTTTCGCACCATTTCTGAATGAAAAATAATTACACCTAAGGTCTATTAATTTATAGCGTTTATTTAATTTCTTTTATTGAGATTTTTTTCACCAACAGTTTTTCTGTTAGATCCTCAATATTTAAAATGTATTCGCCATCATTGTCAACCCTAGGGTATTGAAATACCAGCTCTTCGTAGGGGAACCAGATATCAACTATGGTGTCCCAAGAGTAGGTTTCGAAGAACTCTTCAATGTGGGCTATGGATATTTTAATATTCTCTATACTTTTCTCAGAATTATTTTTAACAGTAATTTTCAATTTTTTCTTATCATCAGCAAATTCCACACTCACCAATTCCACCGGACTTTCTGGAATGTGTTCAATAGCCCTCGTCTCAATAGCACTCTTGCCCGATAACGGCACAGCCCTAGTTTGTGGACCAGTGACACCATACATACTGCTCAGAAGGAAGTAAACTAGATTTCTTTGCTTCTCCACATCGCTCTGCAGAGCATTCATTAATTCAGATGATATTACTGGTACAGAAATATCACATATATTCAAGAGTTCTTCCTCCACCTCTTCCCCATCCTCGATAACTTTATGATCGTCTCTTGTTCTTATCGGTTTACAACACGCTAAATCCTTCTCTATAAGAATATAGAGCTTATCCTGCAAACTATCCCGGATTTTCTCCAACAGAACACTGAGCAGCTTATCCCCCAAGGGTTTAGCTAAACCAACAGGCACACTAACTATAAGCACAAAAACCTCCTCTGTTTCAGGAGTCATCCCCGCCCTAAGCTTTGCCCTAGCCGACCTAGCCTTAAACTTCGTAGCAGCGTAAACCTTCCCCCCAAACTCCAAGTCAACCCGATTCAAACCTTCTTCCTTGAAATCCTCAGCACCCAGCCACCACACAGGATGCTTTTGAATAATCCTCAGCGTCTCCACATCATCCTTCAAACTCTCTGGGCATGTAAAAAGGGCAAGATGCCCTCTAGCCTCATGAAAATAACACAAATAAATCCCAATCAAACCCTCTAACATGGCAAAATGGGAATTGGCCCTCCTCTGCTCAAATTCAAGGTCATCGCTTTTATTAATATCTGAAGGATCAGACATACTAATGCACCAGAGATTGACAGTTAAATAATATCAGTTTTGAATTCAATTTTTAATTAACAGCATTATTTATTCATAATTTTCGAGGGGCAGTTCTAGATTTTTAACATAATCATTTCACTCAGCCGATTTTTCTGAAGCCTTAGGCTGCAACTGAATATCGTAGTATCTTGTATACTTTTTAAACTGGTTAACCCATTTCTTATTGATGACGCCTACAATCTCACCATTCTTATCAACAACACCGACACGTTTCACCTTAGTTTTCTCAAACAAACTTCTCAACTCATCAATAGAAGCATCCTCAGTAACCGTAATAATATCCGTAACCATCACATCACCCGCCTTATAAAGTCGAGGATCCTTCTCCTTAGCCACTAGACGGAAAATCACACCGTCGGTAATGATCCCAACCACTTTATTATTATCATCTTTTACGAATACTGAGCTTATCCAGTTGTCTACCATTATTTTCGCTACTTTGGGTATAGAGTCGTTGACGTGACAGGTTATTACATCGCGGCTCCCTGCTTTTACTATTGAAAATTTTTCTTCAGTGTTGGCTGACAATCTACGACCACCATAGTACTGAATGAATCTTATTAATACAGCTATGAATTATACTTTTATACTTTTTTAATATCAATATAAATTAATTTGCTCTTTCCCTTTGTTTCGGAAATTTCGAGAAATATGAGTAGGTGTTTTTCGGTTTGTGCTACTAGCTTTTAGATATGAAGCTATAGATAGAGTTAAGTTCTGTTTGCTCTTTTGGGTTTATTATGTTATACATCATTTTAGAGGGTTAAGACATGGTGTTTAAGCATCAGTACATTCCTTTAACTGAGGAAGACAGAAAAGCAATGTTAGAGGCACTCGGACTTAAGAGTGTTGAGGAGTTGTACCGGGATGTTCCTCGAAATGTGAGGCTGAATCGGTGGCTTAATCTCCCTGAACCACTGGTTGAGGCGGATTTGTGGCGGAGTGTTGAGAATTTAATGGATAGGAATGTTACTCATAAGGATGTGCCGGTTTTTTTGGGTTCAGGGGTGTGGCTTCATTACGTTCCGGCGGTTGTAAGAATGCTTGCTTTTCTTCCCGAGTTTCAAACTGCTTATACTCCTTACCAGTCAGAGATTTCTCAAGGGATTCTTCAGGCGTTTTTTGAATATCAGAGCATGGTATGTGAGATAACAGGAATGGATATTGCTAACGCCTCGATGTATGATTGGGCCTCTGCTCTTGGTGAAGCCACCTTGATGGCGGGAAGAGTGACGAGGAGAAGGGAAATTCTAATCCCCAAAATAATTCACCCCGAGAGAAAGTCTACTCTTGAAACATTTACACATAATATTATGAAAGTTAGAGAAGTTCCCTATGTTAAGGAGACTGGGATTCTTGATATTGACGCTTTAGAGAGTTTGGTTTCTAAAGATACTGCGGGGGTTTATGTTGAGAACCCGAATTATTTGGGGGTGATGGAAATTCAAGTTGAAGAAATTGGGAGAATAGCTCACGATAATGACGCGTTGTTTGTGGTGGGAGTTGACCCAACTTCTCTGGGTGTGTTGGCGCCGCCTGGACAGTACGGGGCGGATATTGTGATAGGTGAGGGGCAACCGCTTGGTATTGATCCCTCTTTTGGAGGACCTTTAATTGGCTTGTTTGCTTGCCGTGAGGATAGGAACTTGATGAGGAATATGCCTGGGAGGCTTATTGGCATGACTGAGGATACGGAGGGTAATCGTTGTTACACCATAACCTTGCAGACTCGGGAGCAGCATATTCGTAGAGAGAAGGCTACTAGCAACATTTGCTCTAATGAGGCACTCTGCGCGGTTCAGGTGGCAATTTATCTTGCCTGCATTGGACCCGAGGGGCTGGTCCAGCTGGGGGAAACCTGTATGGCAAACGCTAAATATGTGATGCAGAGAATTGATGAAATTGATGGGTTTAGAGCCCCCCTATTTGAGTCTCCTCATTTTAAGGAATTCACAGTTAATTCCCAGACGCCCATGGAAGATATTCAGAGGAAATTGTTGGAGAGGGGAATTCAGGGAGGTAAAATCATTAGAGACGAGTTTCCGGAGCTTGGGGAAACCAGCCTATTTTGTGTAACAGAGATTCACAGTATTGAAGATATGGATAAATTAGTTGAAGCACTCGGGGAAATCGCTGGCAAACATGACTAGGAGTATAAAATTGGTACCAGAAGTGGGAGGTTTTCAAAAGTGATTGAGGAATTTGATCAGGCTGTTTGGAAAGAAAAATGGAAGATTTTGGAACCACTCATCTTTGAAATAGGCGTTAAAGGTAGAGTAGGACATCTTTTACCAAAACCTTGCAAGAAAGTGAGTAAAGAAGTAGGAGACATTTTGAAAATTATACCTGAAAAAATTAAAAGGAAATCTCCTGTTGAGCTACCAGAAGTATCTGAACCCCAACTAGTAAGACACTTTCTCCATCTTGCTCAGATGAATTATGCTATTGATTTAGGTTTTTACCCCTTGGGTTCCTGCACTATGAAATATAACCCTAAGATAAATGAGGAAATAGCCAAAATGGATAAAGTTTCTCGTCTCCATCCCTACCAAGATGTTTCCACAATCCAAGGCGCTTTAGAAATCATGTACCATTTGGAAAAAATGCTTGCAGAAATTTCGGGAATGATAAGGGTCACTCTACAGCCCTCAGCAGGGGCTCATGGTGAGTTTACCGGTCTTTGTATCATACGAAAATACCACGAAGAAAATGGAGAATTGGAGAGCAGAAGAGAGATAATTGTGCCCGATTCTGCTCATGGAACCAATCCTGCGAGTGCAAATATGGCAGGGTTTAGTGTGGTTACCATTCCCTCTTCTGAGGACGGCTGTGTTGATTTGGAAGCTTTGAGGACTGCGATTGGAAGGCAAACAGCGGGTCTAATGCTCACCAATCCAAACACCTTGGGCATATTCGAAGGGGACATACTGGAAATTTCGGAAATAGTTCATGATGAGGGCGGTCTCCTGTATTATGATGGGGCTAATCTAAATGGGGTTCTTAACAAGGTTAGACCAGGAGACATGGGATTCGATGTTGTTCACTTTAACCTCCACAAAACTTTTTCAACACCCCACGGAGGAGGAGGACCCGGCGCGGGGCCTGTTGGAGTTAAGGAAGAATTAGTTCCATACTTACCAATACCGACAGTTGAGTATAGTGAAGAGAAAGGTAGGTACTATCTAGACTATAATAAGCCGAAGTCGGTGGGGAAGGTTAAGGGATTCTATGGCAATTTCGGAGTCATTATTAGGGCTTATTGCTATATTTTATTACTTGGAGCTGAGGGGTTGAACAAGGTGGCTGAGGCGGCGGTTCTTAACGCTAATTATTTGGCGAAAAAAATTAATGAGATTAAAGGTTTCAGCCTTCCGTATGCTTCAGATAAGCCTCGTAAGCATGAGTGTGTGATAAGCGCCTCAAAGCTTAAGGCCGAAACGGGAGTTACTGCCCTAGATGTAGCAAAGAGAATTCTGGATTTTGGAATGCATGCGCCAGTTGTTTATTTTCCGCAAATAGTAGAAGAGGCTCTAATGATAGAACCAACTGAAACCGAAACCAAAGAAACCCTTGATAGATTCCTATCGGTAATGCAGAGAATATCTGATGAAGCCTATAATTCGCCAGAAATGCTGCATAGCGCCCCACACCATACTTCGGTAAGAAGAGTGGATGAGGTTAAGGCAGCAAGAAATCCAATTCTTAGCTGGAAAATGTATAAAAAGCAAGGAGCCATAACATCCTCAAACTCAACAGCGGAAACACATAATTGCTAGAGACCACTATTTGTTACTGCTCTTTAAATCTCTTAACTGCTTCATGAGGTCTACTATTCTCGCCCTTCTAGCCTTATCTTTTATCATTATCTGCACTGGTGTACCGAGTTCTGAGAATTGTGTACTCACATAGCCTATTCCAATACCTATTTTCCCATGGGTTATGGATATTCCTCCACTTGTGATCTCGCCTATTTCTTTACCATTTTTAATAATCTTGTAATGAGGCCGGGGAACTCCTCTTTCATCCATGGCTATGCCAACTCTAACCTTAGAGGGGGAAAAATTTTTCAGCTCCATCAATTTTTTCTTTCCCACAAAATTTTCCTTTTCAAGATTGACAAAATTGTCGAGCCTTGCTTCAAATGGATTAGTGTTCTCATCAATGTCGTTTCCATATAGTGGTAGGCCGGCCTCTAGTCTCAAAGTATCCCTAGCGCCTAGCCCGCAGGGCAGGATTTCAAACTCCTTGCCAGCCTCTAAAATAATATTCCAGAGTTTTAAGGCCTTTTGGGGTTTGTCTAGGGGGGCATCGTACTGGATGATTTCAAATCCATCCTCACCAGTGTATCCAGTTCTAGAAATCATACAAGGTTGATTTGAAACCTCAGTTGTAAGGAAATTGAACCTTTTCAAATTATTTAAGTCTGGTTGAACCAGTTTCTGCAAAGTTTTTTGAGAGGTAGGCCCTTGAACAGCAAACATTGGTGTTTGATCAGAAATATCTTTCAGACTTACTTTGTAGCCTTTAGATTTTTGAAGTAGCCAATTAAAATCCCTCTCCCGATTACCAGCGTTTACCACAAGAAGGCTTTTTTTCTGGTTGAAATAGTTTATTATTATATCGTCGAGTATTCCACCGTTTTCGTTTAGGAGAAGACCGTATCTTGAAGCACCCTCACTCAGATTTTCCAATCTTCTTGAAGTAACGTATTCCAGAAAAACCATGGATTCATCGCCTAACACCTCGAATCTACCCATGTGGCTAACATCAAAAATACCCACACCATTCCTAACCGCCAAGTGCTCTTTCAGGATACCATGGCCCTTATATTCCACCGGCATTTCAAAGCCTGAAAAACTGGTCATAACTGCCCATTGGACGTGACAATCATAGAGATGCGTCTTTCTTAAACTTCCTTCTGCCCTCATGAAAACACCTTTCAAAAAATTGACAGTATTTTACTATTTATAATGATTAAGGGAAGAGTTATTTAAGTTACGATAATTTTTAATATTAATCTAAGATTTGAAAGCGAATAATTAAGTAACAAGTAACCAGACTAATTAATATTTATTAAAAGATGTTTTTCATTTTAATGAGG
This sequence comes from Candidatus Jordarchaeum sp., assembly GCF_052745115.1. NCBI lineage: Archaea > Promethearchaeati > Candidatus Jordarchaeia > Candidatus Jordarchaeales > Candidatus Jordarchaeaceae > Candidatus Jordarchaeum > Candidatus Jordarchaeum sp. Next base: position 1,784 of record NZ_JBRAKS010000001.1, on the reverse strand, counting down.
GAATTAAAGTGGATTATTTCGAAATGGGCAAATTCTACGAAAAGCTAGCAAAAAAGAGCAGATCCACCCTGAAAAAAGATTACAAGAAAGCGGGATACTGGTACAGTAGTGCCGCTGACTACTATCAGATTCACGGGGATGAACAAAAATTTATCGAGTTAAAAGAGTTAGCACTCAAATGTTTCTCAAATTATTTAGAAGAATCACGCAAAAAACAAATGGAAGATGGTAACGGCCAAGTTTATCTGTGGATTTCTCACATTTACCAATCTTTGGGAAATCCAGACAAATTTCAAAACTATTTAATTAAAGCAGCTGAGGTTTTTACCCTAAATGCAAGGAACTTGGCTAAAAATTACAGAACAACTCTTCAAGCAATCATTAACTATTATAATTCTGCTAACTGCTACCGACTGTTAGGAGAAAATAAAAAGGCTTGGGAGAGTTATGGTAAGGCGTTAAATATTTACAATAAAAAGGGTAAGAATGAAGTAATTGGGTTTTCACCGGTACTCCGGGCAACCTGCTATTACCGAATGGGGGAGCAAAATAAAGCAATTGAAATTTTGGAAGGTGAGTTGACCAAGGAACACCTGTCTCCACTGGTTTTTTCCAATACTCACCTAATTTTAGGATGTTATTATCTTGACAAGAGGAGCGAAAAAAATGCGGAAAACCACTTCCAAGCAGCAAAAATTGTTCCGGACACCGAAAAAATATCGGCTCCAGAATTAATTACACAAGCGCTCTGCCAGCTGATGTTAAAAAATTCTGAAGGGGCCATTGGACTGGCAGAATTATCAGTGAAAATTTCTTCTAAATTGAGAGATTACAATTTAAGACAGCTGATACAGGAAATAAGAGGGCTCGTAATAAACCTAGCCAGGGGGCAATATTCAGTGGCTGAAAAAATTATGGCCAGCCTAAGCTGGCGGCACTTCGATCTACCGCTCTTCGACGCTTTGAGCATAATAAAGAAAAATCAAATTAAAAATCGTTAAATCTTATGCAAATTTTTCAGATTAATTTGTACCTAGCAGTAGTACGTTGTGGTTTGCTGTCTGAAGTTTTTCACAATTTCAATTTGCACGTCGGAAGCATCTATCTCGGGAGTGGGATAAGTTATGAAGGGGAAGAAGTGACTGATTCCCTTAGCCCCCATCTGAGTTGCGGGGTGATCCCCTCCTAGGAGTTCCCTGCATATTTCAACAGTTAGATAACCTACCGTATTTTCGTCCAATACGCCTAAACTGTGTAAGTACTCATGAAGCAGAATATGGAAAAGGTACGCATTATAATACTCGGGCTTTACTTCCTTTATTCTTCTCAGGGGAGTTTTATTTAAAACAATTAACTCAGAACCCACCGGGTGGAAGGCTCCTACCATATAGTTTCCCTGAGCCCCCAGGTCGGTGAGTCCCAACATTACCGCTCTACGTACCTTATACTTACACATAACCGCATCTTCAACTAGGCTGAAAATATCTGCGAAGGATTTAGAAGTATTCAACCTATCCACAAATTCTTCCTGTCTATACAAAAAACCAAACTCCTCCATTAAATTACTGCAACAAATTGAGCCTTTTAATCCAATTAAATAATTCAATTTTAGACTTATATTGACTAAGTTTTAATCATGTTAAATCATGCAATTCAATTTTTAGCAAATTATTCCATTTATAGCAATAATAGCAATAAAATATCCTTATTACAGTTATTAAAGATTAGATAAGCTTTGAAAAGAGTAATAAGTCTCTTTGTTTTAATGATTTAATCCAAACAAT